>CAYLZQ010000147.1:0-5709 GCA_964388045.1 uncultured Elusimicrobia bacterium
CTGACCTGGCCCGAGGTGATGATGTAGAAGGCATCGGGCTCGTCCCCCTGCTGGTAGAGGGTGGAGCCCTTGGGCAAGGAGAGGGTCTGCATCCGGGCCGCGATCCTGGCCAGGTCCTCGGAGGAAAGGCCGGAGAAGAGATGGATGCGCTTGAGGAATGGCTCCCAGGCGGCGATCTCTTCCGGTGTCATCGCGGCAATTGGTATAATCCTATCGGGGCTCCCAGAGGGCGCAGGCCAGAAGCCCGATCACCGTCTTGGAATCGCGGATCTTGCCGGAACGGACCAGGCCCAGGGCCTTTTGAAAGGGCATCTCGACCACCTCCAGGAACTCGTCGTGGTCCGGGGCGTGGCGGCCGGGGGAGAGCCCTTCCGCCACGAAGAGGTGGAGCTCCTCGTTGGCGAAGGCGGGGGTGGGCCAATAGTCGAGCAGGGGGCGCAAACGCCTGGCCGAGTAGCCGGTCTCCTCCAGGAGCTCGCGCCTGACGCAGGCGAGGGCCGACTCCCCGGGGTCGAGCTTCCCGGCCGGGATCTCCAGGGTCACCTCCCCGACCGGATGCCGGTATTGGCGGACCAGGACCACCCGGCGGCGGTCCCGGAGGCCCAGGAAGGCAACGACCCCCACCGCCCCGGGGTGGTCGAGGTACTCCCGCACGGCGGTGCGCCCGTCGGGAAGGCGGATGCGGTCCACGCGGAAGTTGACGGACCGGCCCCGGTAGACCTGGTTGCGGCGGACCAGGAGCTCGACGAGGCCGTGATCCCTGGGGTTGGGAGCCCTTGCCTTTTTCACCTTACGCTCGAATTATAACAACAAAATAGCATGCCTGGGACCCGCAAGCCGGAATTCGTCCACCTCCACAACCACTCCGAGTATTCCCTCCTGGACGGGATCATCCGCCTCTCGGACCGGGACGGCAAGCCCTCGGAGGTCCTGAGGTCCCTGGCCCAGGAGGGGGCCAGGGGCTTCGCCCTCACCGACCACGGCAACATGTACGGGGCCATCGAGTTCTACGGCCATGCCAACGCCGTGGGCCTCAAGCCCATCGTGGGCTGCGAGATGTACCTCTCCAAGGGGAGGCTCACCGACCGCGGCCACTCCCAGAAGGAGAACTGCCACCTAAGCGTGCTCGCCCGCAACCACGAGGGCTACCAGAACCTGATGCGCCTGGTCACCGCCGGCTTCACCGACGGCTACTACTACGACCCCAGGATCGACAAGGAGCTCCTGGCCGGGCACGCGAAGGGCCTGCTCGTCCTCTCCGGGTGCCTCAAGTCGGAGATCAGCCAGGCCATCCTATCCGGGAACCTGGCCCAGGCCGAGAGGCTCTCGGCCTGGTTCCGGGACAGCCTCGAGCCCGGCTGCTTCTTCCTCGAGATCATGGACCACGGGCTCGAGAAGCAGAGCCGGGTGACCAAGGCCCTCCTGGAGATACACAAGAGGACCGGCATCCCCCTGGTCGCGACCAACGACTGCCACTACGCCCACAAGAACGACTCCGAGGCTCATGACGCGCGCGTCTGCATCTCGACCGGGCGCAAGCTCGCTGACGCCGACAGGCTCAAGTTCGAGGCCCACGAGTTCTATCTGAAAACCCCGGCCCAGATGCAGGAGCTCTTCTCCTGGGCCCCGGAGGCCGTACAGAACACCCTCAGGATCGCCGAGATGTGCCACCTCGAGATCCCCATGGACCAGATGCTCCTGCCCGAGTTCGACGTGCCGGAGGGCGCGACCCAGGACTCCTACCTGGAGGAGCTCTGCGCCAAGGGCCTCCAGGAACGCCTGGGGAGGGTCCCCCCGGAGTATCTGGAAAGGCTCAAGTACGAGCTCTCGGTGATCAAGAGGATGGGCTTCTCGGGCTACTTCCTGGTGGTCTGGGACTTCATCTCCTACGCCCGGGACCACGGCATCCCGGTCGGGCCGGGGCGGGGCTCGGGGGCCGGGGCCCTGGTGGCCTATGCCTTGAAAATCACCAACGCGGACCCCATCAAGCACAAGCTGCTCTTCGAGCGCTTCCTCAACCCGGACCGCAAATCCATGCCGGATCTGGACATCGACTTCGCGGACACCGGCCGCGACAGGGTCATCGACTACGTGCGCCGCAAGTACGGGGCCGCCAACGTCGCCCAGATCATCACCTTCGGCTCCATGGCGGCCAGGCTGGTCGTGCGCGACGTGGGGCGGGTCCTGGGCATCCCCCTCGCCGAGGTGGACCGGATCGCGAAGATGATCCCGGCCGGGGGGATCACCCTCTACCAAACCCTGCAGAAGAACCCCGAGCTCGCGGAGGCGGCCAAGGACCCTCAGGTGAAGAAGCTCCTGGAGCTTTCCCTCAAGCTCGAGGGCTTGAAAAGGCACACCGGGGTGCACGCCGCGGGCACCGTGATCACCAAGGAGCCGGTGGTCCGCTACACCCCCCTCTCCCGCGGCGGCAGGTCCGAGGTGGTCACGACCCAGTACGACGGGGACGTCCTGCCCAGGCTCGGGCTCCTCAAGGTCGACTTCCTGGGCCTGAGGACCCTGACCATCATCGACGAGGCGGTCAAGGCGGTCCGCGCGCGCCACGACCCCGGCTTCGACATCGACCGCGTCCCTTTCGACGATCCCAAGACCTACGAGCTCCTGCGCAGCGGCAAGGCCCTGGCGGTCTTCCAGCTCGACAGCCAGGGCATCCGCGACCTCCTTTTGCGCATCAAGCCCACGGACTTCAACGACGTCGTCTCCCTGATCGCGCTTTTCAGGCCCGGGCCCATGCAGTCCGGGATGCTCGATATGTTCGTGGAGAGAAAGCACGGCAAGAGCCGGATCTCCTACGACCACCCCCTCCTGGAGCCCATCCTCAAGGACACCTACGGCTGCATCGTCTTCCAGGAGCAGGTGATGGAGATCGCCAAGAAGCTCGCGGACTTCACCCCGGGGGAGGCCGACGGCCTGCGCAAGGCCATGGGAAAGAAGATCCCCGAGGAGATCGAGAAGATGCGCGACATCTTCGTCAAGGGCTGCTCAAAGCGCCATATCTCCCCAAGGCTCGCCCACAAGATCTACGACCAGCTCGCGCAGTTCGGCGGCTACGGCTTCAACCGCTCGCACTCGGTCGCCTACGGGGTCCTGGCCTACCAGACGGCCTATCTCAAGGCCAACTACCCCTTGGAGTTCATGGCCGCCGTGGCCACCTCGGAGATAGGCCATTCGGCCGTGGGGGCCGCGGAGAAGGAGAACAAGCTCGTCACCTATCTCGAAGAGGCCAGGGCCATGGGGATCGCCATCCTGCCTCCAGACATACAGAAGTCGGGCGGCAGGTTCATGATCGAGGAGGGCGCCATCCGCTTCGGGCTGGTCGCGGTCAAGAACGTGGGAGAGGGGGCCGTGGAGTCGATCCTGAAAGCCCGGGGGGATGGCCCCTTCAGGGATCTCGACGACTTCTGCGGCCGGGTGGACCTGCACGCCGCCAACAAGAAGGTCCTGGAATCCCTGATCAAGGCCGGGGCCATGGACTGCCTGGAGTCCGGGGCCCCCCTGGGCCTGGCGCGGGCCAGGCTCCTCTCCCGACTCGACGAGGCGGTCGCCCGCCAGGCGCGGCTCAGGGAGGATTTGTCCCGCGGCCAGGGGCTTCTCTTCGGGGCCATCCCGCAGGGGCCCCTGGCCGCGGGGTCCGCAGCCGCCGTTGCGCCGTTAAGCGAACACGATGTTCTCAAGTTCGAGAAAGAAGTCCTGGGTTTCTATTTCTCCGGCCACCCCCTCCTGGGCGTCAGGGAAAAGCTCGCCGCGATCGCCACCCACGAGATCGCCGGCCTCTCCCCGGAGATCACGGCCCCGGTGCGCGTGGCCGGCCTCATCACCCAGGTCAAGAGGATGGTCACGAAGAGCAAGGGGGAGCAGTGGGCCCGCGGGGTCCTGGAGGACTTGAGCGGGGAAATCGCCCTCCTGGTCTTTCCCCGGGCCTACGCCTCGGGCCTGGCCCAGCAGCTCAAGATCGGGGAGGTGGTGGCCGCGGCGGGACGCCTGAGCTTCAGGGGCGAGGGCCCTGAGAGCGCGCCGGAACTCATCGCCGAGGAGATCCTTCCCCTCGAGCTGGCACTTCTGCGCTACGGCAGGAGGCTCAGGCTCAAGGCCACGGCCGCCGCTCTCGAGGAGGAGGCCCTGGCCGCCCTCAAGGAGGCCCTCGAGGCCCACCCTGGGTCCTGCCCGGTCCTGCTCGAACACGAAACCCCCGAGGGGGCCGCGGTCCTCGAGCTTGAGCAGGGCGTGAGGCTGGACCTGAATTTGCTAGAATCCCTCGAGGAAATCCTGGGCAAAAAATCATGGCGGATCGAAAGCGCATCCTGATCGCGGACGACAACCCGGACCTCCTGGACCTGCTCAAGCTGGACCTCACCCACGAGGGCTACGACATCCTCCTGGCCGTCAACGGCAAGGACGCCCTCCAAATCGCCCTCTCCGAGAAGCTAGACCTCCTTCTCCTCGATATCATGATGCCCTACATCGACGGCTACCATGTCGCCTACGAGCTGACCAACAAACTGGGGGACAAGGCCCCCCCGATCCTCATGATCACCAGCCGCGACACAAGCCGGGAGAAAGGGATCGCCCTGATGAGCGGGGCCCACGAGGTGATCCAAAAGCCCTTCGAGCTGGACCAGCTTCATGCCACAATCTCGGAACTCCTTGCCAAGAGCCCCCAGGAAATATAAAATTTCCTGGGCGCCGACGAACAAAAATCCGCTTGTGCCGAAAGAAAAAAGCCTCCTTGCTCTGGCCTTCCTGGGGCTCTTGTGCTGCTCACCGAGCCAGGCTGCCGAGGCCCCCTCCGAATCGAAGGAGCCTTCCAAGCCCTTTTTCAGGATCAGACCAAAGAAAGAGAAGGCGAGCGCGGAGGGGGCGGGGCTGCTGGCTCCGGACGTGGCCGCCATCGACGCCCCGACCGCGGCCGTCCTCGATTACGGAGGCTTCTCGGCCCAGAGCCGCTTCTACTCCAACGGAGGGCTCCTCCAATACGTCTCCTTCGGGGTCTTCCAGGGCCTCAACCTCGGGGCCTCGGTCTCCGCGGACGGCCTGATCGGCAGCGAGAAAACCGTGCGGATGCGCGAGCCCAACGTCCAGGTCAAGTTTCGCTTCTACGAGGGCGACCGCGCCTTCCCCTCCCTCGCCCTGGGCTTCGACGGCCAGGGCTTCATCTACAACCAGCCCGAGAAGCGCTACAACCAGAGGAAGCGCGGCTTGTTCGTGGCGGCAAGCCAGGAGCTGGGCCTCCCAGGCCTCCAGGCCCACCCCTCCGTCAACATCTCGGATTTCAACTCGAACGCCTTCTTCGGGTCGATCCCGGCCAGCTACAACATCCAGGACAGGGTCTCCCTGCTGTTCGAGTGGGACAACATCAACAACTTCCGCGACAGCCGGTTGAACGCAGGCCTGAGGGTCTACGTGACCCCGCGCTTCCACGCGGACTTCGCGGTGCGGGGAATCGGGCAGGGGGGCCGCTTCACGGACGGCACCTCCCGGGGGCCCGAGCGGATCGCCCAGCTCAAATACAGCGGAAATTTCTGATGCCTTGATTCCCGATATTAAGGAGGAACAGACCATGCCCCAAGCCACGGCGACCCAGACCCCGGACCTCAAAAAGCATTTCCTGCAGATGAGCCCAGGAAAGCTGATGGGGCTCAGGCAGATCACGGACGCCAACAACCGCTTCAAGGTCCTGGCCCTGGACCAGTC
>CAYLZQ010000148.1:0-5709 GCA_964388045.1 uncultured Elusimicrobia bacterium
GAAGCCCTTGATGTAGGAGGTCAGGTGCTGGAAGGCCCCGTTCATGGCCGCGAAGGCCGCGGCCGAGTCCTCGCTCCTGAGCCCACGGGTGAGCATTGAGACTATGTCGAAGTCAGGCTCCTCGGGCGCCTCGTCCCTGCGGTAGCGCCTCCTGGCCGTGGAGGCCTTGTCCGGGTCGAGCTCGGCGAGCTTCTTCATGGCCTCGTTGTAGTTGCCACGGCGGATGAGGTCCAGGACCTGGAGGCGTATGCCCTCGTTGCCCTTCAGGATCTGCCAGGCCGCGGGGTCCATGACCTGGACAGTGGCGTCTCCGGCCGCGTCCCTGCCTCCCCCGGTGAGCCAGTTGATGGCGCGGTCCAGCCACCTGAACTCGTACCACTTGTCTGAGTCCGTGGCTTTGGAGCTGGCGTATTTGTCCATGTAGAGCTGGAGCTCGTTGACCATGTCCAGTATCCTGAGGTCCGCGGAGAACTTCTGGACCACTCCCGAGAGGTTGGCCTGGAAGACCTTGAGCTGGTCCTCCTGGCGCTTGAGCTCCTCCGCGCTCAGGAGGACGGAGTCTCCCAGGAGCGCCAGCAGCCTCAGGAAGTCCCTCTCGATCGGGGCAAGGCCGTCCTTGATCTCCGAGATCGAGATCCTGCAGGCCAGGGCCCGGAGCTGGGAGTCGAGCCTGTCGAAGAGCCCCAGGGCCTCCCGGACCTCGGGCTTGAGGTTGTCCCGAAAGAGGGTGTAGAGGTCTCCCTGCACCTGCTGGCTCCCGGAGTACCTGGACCTGAACTCCTCGGAATAAAGGAAGATGTTGAACTGCTGGGACTGGTAGAGGGCCTTGAGCTGCCTGGCCTGGGCGAGCATCTCCCTCATGTCCTCGGAGAGGCCTCCCAGGTCCAGGGTCCTGCGCCTGGCCCGGGTGAGGGAGTCCGAGAAGGAGAAGGCCACCTCCTTGATGAGGGCCTCCCGGGACCTGGCCTCGAGCTCCTTCATGGCCGGGAGGATATCCCGCTCGGCCTTGCGGAGCATCTCCTCGGCCTGGGCCTTCATCCCGGAGTCCGAGGCGATGCCCATCCCGTCCTTGAGCTTGTTCTCCTTGAGCCTCCAGACCTGGACGGCCAGGGACTGGAGCTCGAAGCGCTGGATGTGGAGCTGGGCCAGGCGCACCCAGCGGTCCATCTCGGCCAGGATGGCCTGGGTCTCCTGCTCGGAGAGCTTGGGATTAAGCATCCTCTCCTTGATCTTCTCCGGGTCGTAAAGCCTGCGCTGGGCCTCCGCCGCGAAGCCCAGGTACTGGATGGCCTCGCTCGCGATGAGCTTGAGCTCGGCGCTCATGTGGAAGTTGTGGTTTAAGTCCGCCCAACTGGAGAGCCAGGGGACCAGGCCGGTGCCAGGGATGTTCCCCTTCTCGAAGTTGGTGAGCATGGCCTGGATCTCCTCCAGGCTCATGCGGGTGATGTCCACCCCGGTCTCGTCCTTCTTGTCGAAGGGGTTGAAGGAGATCCCGGAGACCATGGTGAAGTAGTAGACGAACTGGGCGAGCAGGGTCTTCTGGAGGGTCTCAAGCTGGCTGGTGTTGTAGTAGGCCTGGATCCGGGTCTGGACGCCCTTGAGCTGCTCGGCCAAGGCCTTGAGCTCCAGAGCCGTGAGGTTGGGGTCCTTCTCGATCCTGGCCTCCAGCTCCCTGGTCCTCGCGTCGAACTCGAGGATTTCCCTCGGAAACTGCCTCTGGAGATCCGCGAGCTGCTCCCTGAGCCTGTCCTTGGACTCCTGGGGGACAGCGGGGTCCTCCAGGAGATCCCCGATGTCCGGCCGGTCGTGGAAGATCCGGATCACGGTGCGGACCATGTTGGCGAAGCTGCGGCTGTAGGCCACCTTCTGCTTCTCGGAGCCGTTCTCGAGGCTGACGTAGCCCAACTGCTCGATCACCTCTGCCTTGCGCACGGTGAAGCGCCGGAAGTCGCTCTGGAGCTTCTGGACCTGGACGTCCTGGGCTGTCTCCCCGAGATTGGCGTTGTAGGTCCGGTAGCGCTGCTCGTTGGTCGAGTCCACCACGCTCTGGGTGTGGGTGCGGGAGTCCTCGAGCTTGCCGACCGCGGTCGAGGTGTTGGCGAAGAAACGGGTGAGGATGACCCCGGGGTCTCTGCCGTTCAAGTTTTGGAGCTCGCCCTGGAGCCGGCGCAGGGGCTCGAGGAGCTGGGGAGCGGAGGCCAGATGAGGATCCATCCGCCGCAGGTACTCGATCGCCCTGCGGCGCATGTCCGGATCCAGGCGCTCGAGGAGCTGGGGGTTCTCCTCCAGGAGGCGCAGGGCCTCCGCGATCTGCGGATCGTAGACCTGGTAGAAGCGGTTGGTGTGGGGGTCGAAGACGCGCCGACCCTGGCCCCCGGCCTGGGCGAAAAGAAGCAGGCCCTCCACGCCTGGTCCGTAGGCGAGGATCAGGGCGCTTAAGGCAGTTGCCAGGAGCTTGCGCGGCATGGGCTTCATTGGAATCAGTGTAGCCGGCAGAGGCCCAATCCCCCAGGGCCCTAGGGCCCAGCGGACTTTGGGACCTAGGGCCCAGCGGGCCTGGGCCTTAAGGCCTACGCCGGAAAGCGCGGGATGGTTACTTCTGCGTCGGCGCGGGGGGCTCTTCCAGGTACGGGGTTCCGGTGGCGGGGACTATCCAGCGCTGGGAGTAGGACGTGGCGGAGCGGTCCGTGTAGACGACTACGTTGCCCCCGTTCTTGTTCTTGTCGCTCAAATGCAGGTCAATAGTGGCGTTGGGGCGGGAATCTTGCATCCTGCCCCTGTCCGCCGCGATCCTGGCCTTGAGGAAGGCCATGAGCTTTCTGCGGTTGTCCGTGTTCTCAGGTCCGCCGAAAAGCGAGCTGTCCTGGCTTGTCTGGATCATGGCCATGGCCAGCTCGAGGCTGGCCTCGTTGAGTCCCGGTACCGGGTCGTCGGTGTAGACCGTGAGCACGCTCTTTTGGGAGGGCGTCGTGGCATTGCGCTCCTCCACGAGCCAGGCCACCTTGGGGAGCTGGGTCGTCGTCGCGACCCCGCGCTTGGCCTGCAGGGCCTTCTTGGAAAGGTGATAGACGGTCACTGAAAGCACCTCGTAGTCCTCCTGACGGCCGTGCCGGGTGATGCTGAACCTGCCGTTCACGATGCTCTCCAGGGCGACGCGGTCAAGCTCGGACGGCGGATTCTTCACCCCCACGATCGTGACCCGGAGGTCCCCCTCACCCTGGGCTCCCTCGATGCTGGAGAGGTAACCACCCTGGGCCTGGAAGAGAGCGTTGCCGTAGAAGCAGAAGTAGCTTCCCCCCTCCGCCACCCAGTACCTGAAAGTCCTGCCTCCGGAGGAGAACTCCCTCCTGTTTCCAGGGTTGAACTGCTCCACGGAAAAGGAGCAGGCCTCCAGGCTCTCGGAGCCGCCGGTGGGGGCCCTGGTTGTGGCGCCCTCCCGCGCCGTCTCCTCCTCGGTCTCCTCGCTGGTCGCGCTCGTGGTCGTGGTCGCGGTCGTCGTAGAAGGAGCGGTCGTAGGAGTAGTTCCCGGCTTGGGGGGGGTCTTGGGAGCCTCCTTGGGGAAGTCGCAGTCGAGCTTGAGCTTCTCGCAGGTCTTGGGCTCGAAGTACTTGTGCTTCTCGTTCCAGGCCGCGTACCAGAACAGGGGCTTGCCCTCCTTATTTTTGCCCGAGAAGCCCAGGGGGGAAGGAGAGTCCGTGTTCGTCTCGGGCCAGCCGTCCGGGCCCACCTTGTTGACCTCGGCGAGGAGGGTCGGCGAGCGGCCTGGGTGGGCTCCGATGAGCTTGCCCTCCTTGTCTGAGGGAAAGTAGAGCCAGGAGCCGCTCGAGCCTGCCTGGCCTATGAGCTTGTAATGGCGCTTGCCCACGCGCTGCACGACCCCCTCCTCGGAAATCTGCTTGGCGCGCTTCCTGGTCAGCTCGCCCAGGGAGGTCTTGATCCCGCCTTCCGCGGAGCCGAAGGCGATGGTCCCGTCCTCCCCTATCGCCAGCTTGTAGGCATGGCCGTCCCTCGTGAGGGTGACGGGATTCTCCCCCTGCTTGATGTCGAACCTGTCTCCGAAGATGTTGGGCGGGGTGGTGTCGTCCCCTGGGTTTGAGATGTCGTAGATCCCCAGCTTGTTGACCATCCTCATCTTGCCGTCAGGCCCCCTCTCGCGGACGGTATGGAGCTTGATCGAGACCCTTCGGCCCTTGCCCTGCGCGCCAGGGATCGGGATCCAGCCCACGACCGCCCCCCTCTCGTAGAGTCCGGAAAAATCAAAGGCGCTCACCTCCACGTCCTTGGGGAGCTTGTCACTTCCCCCGCCGTCCGTATCCGTCGTCTCGCTGGAGGTCTCCAGGTCCTGGAAGTGCCTCTGGATGCTGAGCGAGATCTCGGCCTTGACCCGAGTGTCCTTGAGTATCCTCTCAGCGTGGGTGGCCGCGCACTCGAAGAACTCCAAGCCCCACGTGCCAGGCTCCCTGCCCGCGTACTGGCCCTTGTAAACGTAGCAGGGCTGGCCGCTCACCGGGGGGTTGTCCCGGCGCGCCTTGGCCTCCTCCTTGGTCCAGAGCTCCATGTTGACGTCGAGCTGCCTGGCCCTCTCCGTCTGCGAGTCGCTCAAGACCTTGAGGGAGGGAAAGGGCGCGGCCCAGGCAGGCAGGCCCTCGTCTTCTCCCATCACGAAGTAGAGGATGGCGACGCTCCCGGGCTTGCCGGCCGCCTTCTGGATCCAGGCCGAGGGGCTCTTCTCGAGGACCGCAATGTCGGGCTTGTTCTGCCTGGCCTCCTGGGTGAGGTAGCCCTGGTCCCCTGATTTCGAGATCAGGAAGCGGAAGAAGCGCTTGGCGATGTGCTCCCTGACATCAGAACTCTCAGCCACGAGCCTGGTCAGGATGTTGATGGGGTCCAACTCCGCAGGCACGCTCCCGTCGGGGTTGAGGACAGGCTTTGCCCCTGGCTTGGGCGGCTCCTCGGTTTTTCCTTGCGCGACAGAGCCCTTCTCCTCCCCCAGGGCCTTGGCCAGGACCCTGGCCGCCTCCTCCTCGTCCTCCTCCAGGACTTCCCCCTTCAAGTATTCAACGAGCTTGGCGAGAGCCGAGTCCAGGTTCTGGCCCTTGGCCTGGGAAAGCCCTTCAAAAGCCTTGGGATCGCGCGCGGAGAGGCTCTGGAAGGTCCTGGCCACGGCCTCCCGATGCTCTGGAGGAACGGTCCTGCTGTTTAGGACCACGTTCCAAATCTCTTCGCTGATCCCATCCGGGCGCTTGCTCTCTTGCAGGGCCTGCCTGGAGGGCTCAGGAACGTCCGAGACAGCCTGGACCCTGTACTTCTTGCCGTTGAGGTTGACCCAGAGCTTCCGTGTCCTCCTGCCCTTCTCGAGGGTGGCCACGGACTTCTTGGCTTGGTCCTTCTCCGTGTAGAGGGCCTCGGTGCCTCCGGGCTGTAGCCCTGCGAGCTTGTCCTTGGGAAGGTAGAAGTACGAGCTTCCAGCCTTGATCACGGCCCAGCCATCGGCCGCGCGGGAGGGGGAAGGGGAAAGGATGAAAAGAAAGGCGAACAAAAAACTCATGAGGGATTTCCGGGGTTTCATGGTCTCTCCATACCGCCTTGTCTCAAAACCTGATCTATGTTAGTTCTCCCCCTTGCCTGTTTCAAGGGCCAAAGGTCCTAGTGCTGCGACCGAGACATAACGTCCGATTTGGAGGTCCGAGCCTGAGACGATTTCGCGAA
>CAYLZQ010000149.1:0-5650 GCA_964388045.1 uncultured Elusimicrobia bacterium
GGTCTTGGGCGTGCCCATCTGGGTGCGGTACCAGTCCCCGAAGCGGTCCTTGGTGAGCTCGTAGTCGAGGACCAGGTCGGGCATGCCGTAGGCCTCCACCCCCGCCGCCCACTCCCCGGGGGTCTTGGCCAGGGCGAGCAGGGTCATGTAGCCCCCGAAGCTCCCTCCGGTGATGCCCACGCGCTTGGGGTCTATCTCCCCTTTGGCGGCCAGGAAACGCACCCCGGCGATAAGGTCCTGGAGGTCCCCCCCGCCCCAGTCCTTGTGGTTCAAGTCCTCGAAGGCCTTACCGTAGCCGGTCGAGCCCCTGAAGTTCGGGGCGAGCACGGCGAAGCCCGCCTCGGAGAGGGCCTGGCGCATGGGGTTGAAGTCGTCGAATATCTGCCAGTCCGGCCCCCCGTGCGCGACCAGCACGGCCGGGGGAGGCTCTCCCAGCCTGGGGACCCTGGGCCGCAGAAGGAGGGCGTGGATGAGGGTCCCGTCGAAGCTCGGATAGGACACGAACCGCGCCCGGGAGAGCTCCTCGCTTTTGACTCCCCCCAGCATGGACTGGGTCACACGGGTCCTGCGCCGGGTCTTGAGGTCCAGGACCCAGGCGTCCGGGGCATGCCTTGAGTCGCTCCAGAGGTAGGCCAGCCGCCTTCCCGGGGCGTCCAGATCGAAACCCTCTATATGCCCTCCGGGCGCCAGGAGCCTCTCAGGGGATCCAGGGGGTCTCAGGCGGTAAAGGGAACTCGATCCTCCCTCGTTACGGGTGAAGAGGATGCCGGCCACGGGATGATAGACGGCATCGTCCACGTCCCAGCGCCCCGGGCCTAGGAAACGCCCCTGCCCGGAGCCCAGCTCGAGCAGGTAGAGCTGAAGAAAGCCCGCGGGGTTGCGCGCCCTGCAGAGCAGGCTCTTGCCGTCGGGGGAGAAGTCCTCGGGGATCAGGATCCCCTCCGGGACCGGGGGCAAGACCACCTTTTTTTCGCCCGTGGCGGCCTCCACCAGAAGGAGATCCCCCCTCTGATCGTCCCCGGAGCGAGTGACCGCGATGGCGCGGCCATCCGGGGACCAGACCGGGAAGTGGACGTTCACCTCCTCCCGGGTGAGCTGGGAGGGCCTGCGGGTCCCCAGGTCCATGACCATGAGCTGGTAGAGGAAGGGCTGGCCCGGGTCAGCGGTGTAGGCCAGGCGCCTGCCGTCCGGGGAGAAGCGCGGGGAGGTCTCGGCCTGGGTGGAGGAGGTCAGGTTCCAGGCCGTCCCGCCCGCCGGGTCCACCCAGTAGAGGTCCGGCCGCTCGTCGCCCCCGAAGTCAGAGGCGAAGACGATCCCGCGGCCGTCAGGGGAATAGCGGATCTCGCTGGCCTGCTCCCCCAGGCTCGAGAGCTGCAGCGGCCAGCCCCCCCCGCTCGGCACGCTCCAGACCTCCAGGGCCCCGGTGATGTCCGTGATGAAGGCGAGGCTTCGGCCGTCGGGGGAGATCCGGACCTCGCTCACCTCCCTGACCAGGGCCAGGCGCTCGGGAGGGATGGGAGGGCCCTCCGCACAGGCGGCTTGGGCCAGAATGCAGAAAACAAGGCTCATCATCTTGCCTCCGGCCTTCCCTTGACTTCCCCGGCCGCAGCCCGCAGCACGACCTGGCGCAGGTAGAGGGCGTACCAGTCCAGGGCCTCAAGGGAAATCCTCTCGTTGGCCCCGTGCACCCTCTCCCCGTCCTCCTCGGAGAGCGGGGGGTCTATGCCGTAGACGATCACCCCCCGGGCGCGCAGCTCCTGGGAGTCCGTGCTCCAGGCGGCCATGAAGGGCATCACGGGGATGCCGGGCGAGATCTCCCTGGCCGCCTCCGCCGCCGCGCGGTAGAGGGGGGTGTCTGTCGGCATGGCCGCGATCGGGGGCCGGAGGGGAGGGTCATAGCGGAGGCCGACCATGGGCTCCCCCATGACTGCGAGAAGCCCCGCGGCGAAGTCCTCCGCCCCGCGGCCAGGGAGCAGGCGGGCGTTCAAGGTGGCCTCGGCCTCGGCCGGGATGACGTTGCTCTTGTAGCCGGCCTTGAGGATGGTGGGGCTCAGGGTGTCGCGGAGCATGGCCCCGAACTCGGGCTGGACCTCTGAAAGCCTCTCGGAGGCGCGGTCGAGCTCCTCACCGGGGGAGGCGGCCAGGACCTCCCGGATCGCGGCCTTGAGGCCCTGGGGGGCGGTCTCGGCCTGGCGCTCCAGGAAGGCCCGCACCACCCCCAGGAGCTCGGCCGGGGGGCGGTAGTCGCTTAGGCGCGCCACGGCCCTGGAGAGGGCCGCGACCGGATTGTCCCGGCGCGGGACGGAGGAATGCCCGGCCTGGCCGCGGGCGGTCAGGACGAGGTCCAGGTACTCCTTCTCCGCCGCCTGGATGCGGATCTCCAGGGGCTTGCCCGCCCCCCAGAGGGTGTTTCCCCCCTCGTTGATCGCGTATTCCGCCTCAAGGGCCTCTCCGTGCTCCCGGAGAAGCCAGTTGATGTGGCGCTCCTTGTCCCCGGTCTCCTCGTCCGCCTCTGCGAAGAAGATCAGGTCTCGCTCCAGGGGGACCCTCCGGCGCTTGAGCCAGGCCAGAATCGAGAGCTCCACCGCGCACATGCTCTTGATGTCGGCCGTCCCGCGGCCGTAGAGGTAGCCGTCCTTCTCGACCGGGACGAAGGGATCCGTCTCCCACTCGCGGCGGTCGGCGGGAACCACGTCCGTGTGGCACATGAGGATGAGGGGCTTTTTGGCCCTTGAGCCCTTGAGGCGGGCGATGAGGCTTGCGCGGGTGGGGCTTGAGGTATAGATCTCCGAGGGAATTCTCTCGCGGTCCAGCTCCCCCTTCAGGTAGCGCGCGGCCAGTATCTCGTTGCCCGGGGGGTTGGAGGTGTCCAGGCGCACCAGGGCCTTCAAGTGCCGCCGCGCCTCAAGGAGGAAATCCTCCTGGCCGAGGGCAGGGCCCGGCAGAAGGCCGATGAACAGGAGGAATATCCTCACTCGGGCTTCTTCTCGAGCCTGGCCGCGCGCTCAGAGGCCTTGCGCGCCTCCCTGGTCCCCGGGAACTTGCCCGAGAGCTCCTTGTAGACCTCGAGGGCCTTGGCCGGGTCCTTGAGGTCTCCCTCGTAGATCTCCCCCGCGGCCAGGAGCTCCGAGGCGGCCTCCTTGGCGCTCGGGAAGTCCGCGGCGATCCTGCGCCTCAAGGCCGCCTCCTGGGCGTAGTCCTTGAGGTCCCGGCGCGCGACGGAGGCCGCGCTCTGGAGGGCCTCAAGGCCGGCGGGCCCGAACTGCTCGGCCAGGCGCAGGTAGGTCTTGACCGCCTCCGCGGACTGGCCCAGCTTGTCGCGCTGGAGCCTGGCCATGGAGTTGAAAGCCTTGAGGGCCCCCTCGCTCTTGGGGAAGAGCTTGACGATCCTGTCCAGGACCTCCACGGCCAGCCCGTGCTGCTTGAGCTTTTCGCTCAGGAGCTGGGCCGTTCGCTCCAGGGACGCGAGGACCTCGGGGGCCCCGGGATGCCTCTCGAAGAGCTCCTGGAAGGCCTCGATCGCCCTCTTGGGCTCGCGCAGGCCCTCGGCGTAGACCTGCCCGAGAGCGAACCTGGCCTTGGGGATCAGGGGGCTCTCCGGAAAGACGGCCAGGAGCCTGCGATAGGCGAGCAGGGCCCGGGCGGGCTTGTCCGCCCTCTCGTGGAGCTGGCCCAGGCCCCACTGGACCCTGTCCGACTCAGGGTAGTCCGGGAAGCGCCGCAGCAAGCGCCTGAACTCTGCCAGGGCGGGCTCGTAGAGATAGTCGTCCGGTAGGCCTGAGAGCCTCTCCGCCAACTGGGCCAGGCGAGCGGCCGCCGAGCCTCCGGCCGGGACCTGGGCCAGCTCGCCCGCCAAAGGCCTGAGCTTGCGGGGAAGCCTCCTCTCCGCCAGTTCCAGGAAGCCGGACTTGGCCTGGAGGGTCAGTTTCGCCTCCGGGTGCTCGTAGAGGAGCCTGAGAAAGTCCACGAGGGCCGCCGGGTATTCCCCCTTCTTCTGCCTGAGGGAGGCCAAAAGCTGCAGGGCCTCGGGCTTGAGCGGACTCTCCTGATTCCTGTCCACGAAGGCCTCCAGCTCCTCGATCGCGGCCTCCGCCACTCCGCTGCCGGAGTCCTCGGCCGAGGCCTTGAGCAGGACCCATTCGGCTTCCAGGGCGGCCTGCGGGGCCGCCTGGACCGGCCCCATTTTGATCGGAGGCGGAGCCTCGGGGGTCAGAAGAGTCTTGTCCTCCCGGATCCTGGGCTTGAGGTCCTCGGGAGGCTTGGCCCTCGGCTCCTCCTTAGGCTTTTCCTCCGCCTTGGGAGCGGCCGCAGGGGCCTCATCCCCCTTGGGAGGCGGAGCCTGAGGGGGCTCCTCCGACTTGGAAGGGGAGGCCTTCTCCTCCGAGGGCGCCGAGGCCGCTGGCGGTTGCGCGGGAAGCGGCTCCTGGCCGAGCGCCGGGAGGGCCGGGAGCAGGAGAGACAGGAGAAAGGCTCTGGAGCGTTTCATAGGACCCCCTAGCGGTGGTGGGCTGTCTTGCCGTCTCCAGAGAAGCGGGAGACGGCGTTCAAGATGTCGTACTTGGTGATGATCTCGTAGCTCCCCCTGCCCATCTGGACCAGGACCGCCGGCCTCGCCGCGCTGATGAGCTGCATGATCGCCTCGATGCGGGCCTGGGGGGCGATCACAGGGAGGGCTCCCCCCATCACCTCCCGCACGATCATCTTGTCGAGCTCCTGGCCCTTGAGCATGAGGTTGAGGATGTCGTCCTCGAAGACAGTGCCCACCATCCTGCGGCCCTCAAAGACCGGCATCTGGGAGATGTCCTGCTTGCGCATGCGCCTGAGGGCCGCGAAGAGGGTGTCCTGGGGCCTGCCCATCACCAGGCGCTTCCTGCCGTGGCGCTTGGCGGCCACCACGTCCCTGGCGTAGAGCTGGATCTCGGCTTCCGCGTACTGGTTCTCCCTCATCCACTCCTCGTTGTATATCTTGGAGAGGTAGCGCATCCCGGTGTCGGGAAGGAGGATGACCATGAGCTCGCCCGCCGAGAGCCTCTCCGCGCACTTGAGTCCGGCCCAGACCGCGGACCCCGAGGAGCCCCCGCAGAAGAGCCCCTCCAGGCGCGCCAGCCTCCGGGTGGCCAGGAAGGAGTCCCGGTCCGTCACCTGGATGACGTCGTCCAGGAGCTTCAAGTCCATCGTGGAGGGAAAGATGTCCTCGCCGATCCCCTCCACCACGTAGGTCTTGGCCACGCCCACGCGGTTGTGGTGGAACTTCTCGTGGTAGAGGGAGCCCACGGGGTCCGCCCCGATGACCTTGATCTTGGGGTTCATCTCCTTAAGGTAGCGGCTCACCCCCGAGATCGTCCCCCCGGTCCCCATCCCGGCCACGAAGTGGGTGACCCTCCCGCCCGTGTCGCTCCAGATCTCGGGGCCGGTCCCCAGGTAGTGGGCCCGGGGGTTCTGGGGGTTCTCGTACTGGTTGGGGTAGAAGGCGTTCGGGATCTCCTTGGCGAGCTTGGAGGCGACCGAGTAGTAGCTCCTGGGGTCCTCCGGGGCGACCGCCGTGGGGCAGACGATCACCTCGGCCCCCAGGGCCTTCAAGAAATTGATCTTCTCCCGGGACTGCTTGTCCGTGATCGTGAAGATGACCTTGTAGCCGCGCACGGCGGCG
>CAYLZQ010000150.1:0-5629 GCA_964388045.1 uncultured Elusimicrobia bacterium
AGTCAGCTCCTTTGCCGAGCTCAAAAAGGGAGGGGCCTGCCTTCTTGAATGCAGCGGCAAGCCCCCCGCCTCGGCAAAGCTCCTCTGGCTGATGCGGCCCTCCCAGCTCCGTGCCCTGGCAGGCCGCTAGATCCTAAAGCCCCCGGCCGGCTTCTTGGCGGCTCTGAGTTTCTCCTCGACGGCCTCGGCCACCGTCCTCAGGATCTTGACCCTGGCCCAGCGCTTGTCCTCGGCCTCGACCAAGGTCCAGGGGGCCTCGGGGGTGGAGGTCTCCAGGAGCATGTCAGCCACCGCGTCGCGGTACTGCGGCCATTTCTCCCGGTTCCTCCAGTCCTCGGCCGTGATCTTGTAGCGCTTGTACTCGCTCTGTTCCCTGTCTTTGAAGCGCCTGAGCTGCTCCTCCTCGGATATCTGAAGCCAGAACTTGATGAGCACCCCTCCGGCGCGCACGATCTGGTTCTCGAAGTCGCGGACCTCGCCGTAGGCCCGGCCCCACTCCTCGGGGCGGCAGAAGCCCTCCACCCGCTCCACCAGGACCCTGCCGTACCAGGAGCGGTCATAGATGGCCCAGTGCCCTGCCTTGGGCAGGGCCTTCCAGAAACGCCAGAGGTAGTGGTGGGTCTTCTCCTCCCCCTCCGGGGCCGCGACCGGGATCACGGTAAATCCCCTGGGATCCAGGGGCTTCATCAAGCGCCGGATGGCCCCTCCCTTGCCTGCCGCGTCCGATCCCTCGAAGGTGATCACGACCGGCATGCGCTGAAGGTAGCAGCGGTGCTGAAGCTCGCGCAGCTTGGGCTCCAGCCTGTCCTGCTCCGCCTCGTAGCGCTCCTCGGAGAGCTTGAGCTTGAGGTTCAAGCGATCCAGGGGGTTGGGTCCCGAGGTGGCGCGGGTGGAGGCAGGGGCCTTGGCCACCACGGGGCCGTCGGGCGAGGCCGCGGCCTTGGCCGCCTCGGCGGCCTTGGCGGCTTCGGCCCTGGCTGCCTTGAGCCTGGGAGCGACCGCCCGCTCGAAGGCCTCGCAGACGACGCGCACGGCCTTGATCCTGCGCCAACGCCTGTCCTCGGCCTCGATCACGTTCCAGGGGCAGACAGGGGTATTGGTGCAGGTCAGGGCCTCCTCGGCCACCTCCAGCCAGTCCTCGTAGTTCTTGTGCTGCCTCAGGGCCCGGCGGGTCACTCGGAAGGCAGTGGCAGGGTCCTGATCCCACTCCTTGAACCTCCTCTTCTGCTCCTTCTTGGAGATGTGCAGCCAGAACTTGAGGAGAAGGGTCCCGTCCTCGATCAGGTGGCGCTCGAAGGCATTGGCGGCCTCCAGGCCCTTGAGGAAGCGCTGCTTCTTGACCTCCCCCTCCACCCGGGCCTCGATCAACTGCTCGTAGTAGCAGCGGTCGAAGACCGCGATCTGGCCCTTGTTGGGGAGCTTGAGCCAATAGCGCCAGAAGAGGGGGCGAAGCTCATCTTCCTCGGTAGGATTCAAAAAGAAGTGGGCACGGGTCCCGCGCGGATCGAGGCGGGAGAGGAGGAAGTTGATCACGTCCCCCTTCCCGGCCCCCTCCCAGCCCTCGAAGACGAGGAGGACGGGAATGCGGGCTTCGAATATCTGGCGGCCGAGGCGCTGGAGCTTGAGCAGGAGAGGCTCGATCTCAGCGTCATACTTGGACTTGGGCAGTTCCACGATAGGCTTGATTTTCGTGATCATGAGGATAGCCTAGCTCCTGGGGGAAGAAATTTCAAGGGCAAAATTCTAGAATGGTTCCATGCCAAAGAGGCGCTCCAAGCCGACGAAGGTCAAGGCCCGCAGGCTCTGGGGGCTTCATCCTGCCACCCGAGTGATCCCGGACAAGACCAAGCGCCCCTTCCGCAAGCGCAAGCACAAGGGACGGGGGTAGGCCCTTGGGCCCAGGCCCCTCTGGGCCTTTCGATGCTAGACCGGCTGCCTGGGATCGGCTAAGCTTAAGTCAATGATCCGACCGGCCCTCCTTGCCCCTCTCTTTCTGCTCGGCCTGGCCTTCTCCCCAGTTGCCGCGGAAACAAACGAGGAGAAGCTCCAAAAGCAGTTCACGACCCAGGAGCAGATCCTCTTGGGAGGGCTCAGGGCGAGGCCGGACCTGCAGAGAGAATTCTCCCAGGACGCCCAAAACCTCCCTGCTCCCAGCGCCGTCCTGGTCAAGTGGCGCGCAGCCATGGCCATTTTCGCGCAGGATTACCTGGGCCGAACGCATCCCATCAAGCCGGGAAAGATGGTCCAGGAGATGGTGGAGCCCGAGGAATGGGGGGCCTTGATGGCCACCATGCGCGTCCTCAGCCGAGGCTCGGCCGGCGACCAGATCAAGATGAGGATATTCGTGGGCATGCTGGAAAACGCGGACAAGGGACTCAAGGAGGGAGACGACTCGGCGGCCATGCGCGTCATCGGCATGGCCCGCCCGGAGCTCGCCAAAGCCCTTGAGTCCTACTCCGACTCCGAGACGGCCAGGTCCGCCCTGGCCGAGCACCGGAGGGCCCAGGAGCTGGCTGCCAGGACAGCCCAAGAGCAGGCTGAGAAGATCCGGGAAGAGACAGAGAGGGCCAGGCAGGCCGGCACTCCTGAGGAGGCGGCCCGCCTTGCCTCCAGGGGCTTTCACAACCAAGACAATTCCGGGGACGCGCCCGTGGATGCGAGCGGGGGTCGGAGGGAAGGCCCTGGGACCTCCTCCGGCTCCCCAGGCTCCACGGGCCAAACCGACCCCAAGCCTCCCCTCACGGTCAAGCCCCCTGAGACCCAGAAGGACGACATGGAAGAGCTCCGCCGGCTCAAGGAGGGGGTCTCCGGGCACAAGGCCATCTACGCCGGGATCGGGGGAGCTCTGCTCGGGGGCTTGCTCGGATTCTTGCTGGGCGGCCCTATCGGAGCCGCCATCGGAGCCGTGGTCCTGGGCGGGGCGGCCTGGGGCGTGACCAAGTGGCTCTTCGGGTGAGTTTGCCCCACCCCCTCCCCTCCCGTAGGGAGGGGAGATATCAGCCCCCTCAGCTACTCGGCCCTTCGGGCCCAGGGCGCTGTCGCCATTAACGTTCTATCGCTGCGCCCGCGCGAGTGCCACTGGCACTCGCGCCCCCGCGGGGGAGGCGAGTTATTTCGCCGCCTTGCGCAGCTCCCGAGACAGAAACCAAGCCAGGACCGGAAGGAAAGCCAGCAGGGCCAGGGCCATGGCCCGGTTCTGGTCCCTGAGAAGCTCCTTGGGATCCCCCAGGGAGGATATCTCCGGGTCCTTGGGCAGGTAGAAGACGATCACCCTGTCCCCCACCGAGAGCTCCGCGAAGCCCGGGTTGCCGTGCCCGGGGATCCCTGCGCCGCTGTAGAGCCTGCCGCCAGCCTCAAAGGAATAGCTGACCTTCCTGCGGCCTAGGAGGTCCTTGCCTGTCACCCAGCCATCGGTCCCAACCCCGCGTTCTTGAAGGCGCCTATACCTGGGCCAGTCCCTGCCGCCGAGCACCACGGCCAGGATCAGGCCGCAGGCCAGGGCCAAGGCTCCAAGGCGCGAGAAGCGATGGAGAGGAGGCATGGCTATCCCATAAAGGATACTCTTTTTAAGATTGCTATAATATCGCTCCAGCCATGACCCACTCAGAGCTGATCCAGGAGCTCTCCATGCGCCTGGCTGCCGGCAAGCCCACGGCCCTGGTCACTGTCACCGGCTGTTCTGGTTCAGCCCCCAGGGAGGTCGGAGCCAAGATGCTGGTCTTCGCGGAAGGGGGCAGCTCGGGCACGATCGGAGGAGGGAGGCTGGAAGCCCAGGCCCTGGAGGACGCCCTGGAAGCCCTTGAGGCTGGCGGCCCGCGGCGGGTTTCCTACGAGCTGGAGCCCAAGGCCCTGGGCATGTACTGCGGGGGCAAAGTCGAGGTCTTCATAGACGTCTTCGCCGAGGCCCTAAGGCTCGTGATCCTAGGGGCGGGCCACGTGGGTGAGAAGACAGCGGCCCTGGCCGCTTTCCTGGGCATCCCCCACTGGGTCGCGGACGACAGGCCCGAGTACGCCAACAGCCGGCGCTTTCCCCAGGCCAGGGGGGTCCTGGCCGGCCAGCCCGATGGAGCCCTTAAAAGCCTGGGAGTGGACTCCAGGACGGCGATCGTGATAGTGACCCGCTGCCACGGCTTCGACCTGCGCTGCCTGGCTGCCGCCCTCTCCACCCAGGCCTTCTACGTGGGCATGATCGGCAGCCGGGCCAAGGTGGAGAGGCTCTTCGCCCTCTGCGAGCGGCGCGGCCTGGATCCAGCCTCGGACCCCAGGGTCCATGCTCCCATAGGCCTGGACCTCGGAGGGGAGGCCCCGGCCGAGATCGCCCTCTCTATCCTGGCCGAGATCCTGCGGCTCAAGAACAAGGCCACGGGAGAGCCTCTGCGCTCGAGGAAGAAGGCCCCCGAGGGAGCGGTATCCGACCGAGGAACGCCTGCCCTCAACGCCAAGTGTCCGAACGCCAAGCAGAACGGCAGCGAAGTCCACGCCCCCTTGCCCGTAAAGCCGAACGCATTTCCATATCGGCTTCAGGACGCTCGCTTCCGCTCGCAGAGGGAGAGAGGACCAAGGAGCAGGGGGGATATCGTGGTCGATCATTGGCCGCCTCCCGCACTGTCGTCGGAGAGGGCAGGCGGACAATGAGGCCGACCCCCTCCAGGAAGCTCTCCAGCCTCCCGCCCTACCTCTTCGTCCTGCTCCACTCCCTGAGGCTGAGGGCGGAGGCCGAGGGCCGCTCGATCATAGACCTGGGCCAGGGAAGCCCGGACCTTCCCAGCCCAGGCCACGTGGTCAGGGCCCTCAAGGCCGCGGTGGAGGAGCCCTGGACCCACCGCTACCCCCAGACCCAGGGGCTCTCGGCCCTGAGGCGAGCGATCGCAGGCTGGTACCGCCGCCGCTTCGGGGTCTCCCTGGACCCGGATTCCGAGGTCCTTCCCCTGGTCGGCTCCAAGGAGGGGCTGGCCCACCTCTTCATGGCCCTCCTCGAGCCAGGGGAGGGGGTCCTGGTCCCCAACCCCTGCTACCCTGTCCACTACAACGGGGTGATCCTGGCCGGGGGCAAGCCCCTTCTGATGCCCCTGACCGAGGAGAACGGCTTCCTCCCGGACCTCGGGAAGATCCCGGCGGCCGCGGCCAGGGCCTCCAAGGTCCTGCTCCTCAACTACCCCAACAACCCGACCGGGGCCGTCCTGGAGGATGCAGGCCTCCTGGAGGAGGCCATCGCCTTCTCCAGACGCCACGGCTGCCTCATCGCCTACGACAACGCCTACTCCGAGCTCACCTTCGACGGCTACCGGGCCCCCTCCATCCTCCAGGTCCCAGGGGCCATGGACCGCGCGGTTGAGTTCCACTCCCTCTCCAAGACCTATTCCATGGCCGGCTGGAGGATAGGCTTCGTGGTGGGAAACGCCCAGGCCATCGCCCACCTGGGCAAGTTCAAGGGCTTCCTCGACTACGGGATCCCCGCCTTCATCCAGCGGGCCGCCATCGAGGCCCTCAACGGCCCCCAGGACTGCGTGGCCCAGGCCCGCGAGACCTACCGCAAACGGCGGGACGCCATGGTCAAGGTCCTTGCCGCGGTGGGCTGGAAGGTGCAGGCCCCCAAGGCCGCGATGTACCTCTGGGCCCGACTGCCCTC
>CAYLZQ010000151.1:0-5621 GCA_964388045.1 uncultured Elusimicrobia bacterium
TTGTGGTCGTTCCATTGCAACGCGGGGCCCAAGAAGGAATCCCCCATGCCGGCCGTGTTGGCCGTGACCGGCACAGGCCCGAGGTTCCCCTTGGCCGTGACGGCGACCAGGGCTACCCCCGCGTCGAGCCCCAGATAGGCTCCGAAGATTTTGATGGGGGTGAGATACCAGAGCTGGGTGAGGGAAACCACGGCGCTTATGCGCGCGCCTCCAGGCACGATGCGGCCGTCCTTGTCCACCGCTTGGCTTCCCAGGGCATGCTGGACGTATTGCAGGAGGTAGAGGCCCGGCGTGGCGCCGCCTCCATCCAAGAAGGTCGTGAGCCCCAGGTTGACCGGGGGCTGGTTGAAGGAATGGGCAGGCCGCAGCGCGAGCAAGTTCGCGAGGGCTACCAGACACGCCGCAGAAGTTAGTCGCATGGGGCCTCCTTTTCTCTCAGAGCCTCTCTGGCATCCGCGCGCTTTTAGTCTCGCTTGATTCTACTCGCCGCGCCTCAAAGGCGGTTCAGGGCATGCTCAAATTGACCTCAACTCCTGCTTTGCTCCGGTTTCCTGAAACCAAAGTATGCCCTTGATTAGAGGGAGGAAATGATATAATAAGTATTCGCAAATTGCTAATCTCAGTCTCTTGAGGGGCAGCCATGAGCCAGCGGATCCAGGGCCATCCGACCGTCGTCGAAACCGTCCTGCGCTATCTTGAAAACGAGGGGGTCGGCCACATCTTCGGAATCCCCGGAGGCCCCCTGATGCCTTTATACGAGGCCCTTTACTCCTCCGGCCGCATCCGGCCTGTCCTGGCCAAGCACGAGGAGGGGGCGGCCTTCATGGCCGACGGCTATGCCCGGGTGCGTGGGGGCCTGGGGGTCTGCTGCGCGACGACAGGGCCTGGAGCCACCAACGCCCTGACCGGGATAGCCTGCTCGGCCATGGATTCCAGCCCGGGCATGCTGATCACGGCCCAGGTCGCCACCTGGTCCTTCGGCAAAGGGGCGGCCCAGGAGAGCAGCTCCTACGCTGTGGACGTGGTGGACCTCTACAAGACGGTGGCCAAGAGGAGCGTGATGCTCGTCAACCCCGCGACCATCGCGGAGACGATGCGCGGGCTTCTGCGCTCCGCCCTGGGGGGGAGGACAGGCCCGGTCCACTTAAGCCTTCCCGCGGACCTGGCCAAGCGCCCGGCGGACTCGGAGATACTCTCCCCCCGTTTCTATCGCGCCTCGGCCCAGAACTTCGACCGCGAGGCGGTCCGCCAGGCGGCGCGGGCCCTCCTGCGCGCCAGGCGCCCCGCGATACTGGCAGGCTCAGGGGTGTCCCTCTCAGGCGCCTTCGAGGAGCTCAGGCGCCTCTCCGAGAGGCTCTCCCTGCCGGTCGCGACCTCGCCCAAGGCCAAGGGCTCTTTCCCCGAGGACCATCTCCTCTCCCTCGGGGTGCTCGGCTTCGCCGGCTCGCCCCAGGCCGAGGCCTACTTCACCTCCGGGGAGGTGGACCTCCTGATGGTGGTGGGCTCGGGCCTCGGGGAGCAGGTCACCAACGCCTGGAATCCCAGGCTGGGCCCCTCCGAGACCCTGATCCAGATCGACGTGGACCCGGAGCAGATCGGGCGAAACTACCCGGTCGGGATCGGGATCGTGGGGGACGCCAAGTCGGTCCTGACCGAGCTTTACTACCAGGTGGAGAGGGAGGCCCGCTACCTGGAGAGGGTTCCTCCGACTTCCCTCCGGGAGGTCCTCCTTGCTTCCTTCAAGGCCGCCCATCCCAGGGTCTCAGATCCTGGGCTGATGGACGAGCGCTCCCTGCCTCTCAAGCCCCCGCGCCTGATGAGGGAGCTCCAGGAGGCCCTTCCCGGGGACGCCATCCTCTTCGTGGACATCGGCAACCCCATGGCCTGGGCCATCCACTATCTGACCCTGACAAGGCCCCGCTCTTTTTTCGCCAACTTGGGCTTCGCCTCCATGGGCCACGGGGTGGCCGCTGCCGTGGGAGGAAAGCTCGCGGCTCCCGAGAGGCCGGTGATCTCGCTTGTGGGTGACGCGGCCTTCGCCATGAACGGCTTCGAGGTCCACACCGCGGTCGAGCACCAGGTCCCGGTGGTGTGGATCGTCTTGAACAACGGGGGCCATGGGATGGTCTACCACGGGGAGCGCATCCAATTCGGCGGGAGGTTCGTCTCCTCGCGCTTCTCGCGTCCCATCGACGTGGCCAGGACCGCGGAGTCCCTCGGAGCCCTTTCCTACGTGGTGGAGGCCCCTGACCGCCTCGGGGAGGCCCTGGCCGGGGCCTTAAAGTCAGGCCGCCCGGCGGTCATCGACGCACGAGTGGACATCGAAGCCTGCCCGCCCACGGCCAACCGCTTCGAGACCCTGGACCGGTTCATGGGGAAGAAGGAGCCTGTGCCGCCCAAACCGCCGGCTCCTTCTGATGATCCCCGGAATGTCTGCTTTTGAGGTGAACCAACCCATGATCACTGATTCTCAAGCCCTCAAGCCCTCATCAGATCCTGTGATTCCCAAACCAGCGACCCGGGCCATGATCAGTCGGCTTCTGATAGACTATCGCTGCGCCAAGCTCTTGTTCGTGGCCGCGAGGCTGGATCTCTTCACGCTGCTTTCCGGAGAGGGAGCGGAGCTCGGGGAGGTTGCCCGGAGACTGAGACTCAAGGTGCGGGCCGCGCGCATATTCCTAGACGCCCTCGTGGCGGTCGGTTTCCTGACCAAGGACGGATCGCGGTATCGCAATACCGAGACCTCGGAGCGCTTCCTGGTCCGGGGAAGAAACGGCTTCCTGGGAGACAACCTGAAATACCAGGACTTCCTTTGGGATTCCTGGTCTTCGCTGCAGAGGGTTCTTCGCCGCGGTGTTTCCGTCAAACCCCTCGACATCCGGCTGGGCCGGCAGCCCGAGTTCGTGCGGGATTACATCAGGGGGATGAGCGATATCTCCCGAGGCCCCGCGGAGGAGATCGCCCGGGAGCTCAGCCCGGTCGGCCCCCTCCTCCTGGACGTCGGAGGGGGACCAGGAACCTATGCCTTGGCATTCCTGGCCAGGAATCCCGGGCTTCGCGCGACCATCCTGGATTTGCCCAGGACCCTGCGCGTGACTCGGAAGCTCCTTAAAGCCTCGCCACTCCGGGATCGGATACGGCTGGAGGCCGGGGATTACCATCGAACGGACCTCGGCCGCCTCAGGTATGATGTGATCCTGCTTTCACATGTGACGCACAACGAGGGGGAGCGTTTCAACCGGATTCTAGCCAAGCGCTGCTACGAGGCCCTTAGGCCCGGAGGCCGGCTGATGTTCCATGATTTCATGACTGACGGCACGAGGGCTTTCCCCCTCTACCCGGCGCTCTTCTCAACGCACATGCTGGTTTCAACCCGGGAGGGATGCGCCTACAGTTGGGACGACTATGAGGGATGGCTCCAGAAGGCGGGGTTCGCGCGCATCAGGAGGAAGGCGATCTGTTCTCGCCTGCCCAACGCCACCATGATGCTCGTCGGGTTCAAGGCATGAGGCTGGCCCTCCTCTTCTGGGCCTTGGGCCTATCCTACGTTTCCGGGGAGGCTCCGAGGATCCTCAACGTATGCCTTGACGTGCATGATCCCTCCAGCCTCGACCCTCACAAGCAGTTTGCGGAAAAGAGCCATACCGTCTGCCAACAGATTTTCGACGCCCTGGTCAGATTCGACCCGCAGGGGAAGATCGAGCCCGCCCTGGCCGAATCCTGGGAAAGGGTCGGGCCGCTGCGCATGCGATTTTTCCTGCGCCGAGGCGTCCGTTTCCACAACGGCGAGCCTTTCGACGCCGAGAGCGTCCGATTCTCGATCGAGAGGTATCTGGACCCCAAGACAAGATTCCCCGCGGCGGGCTTTCTGGGAACGATCGAGAAGGTGGAGGCGATCGACCCCCATACGGTTGAGATCGTTACCAGGATGCCGGACGGCCTCCTTCTCAACAGGCTGGCCGGCTTCGTCCTGATCGTTCCACCCGGTTATCTCCGCGAGGTGGGGGAGGAACGCTTCGCAAGGGAGCCGGTCGGGACAGGGGCCTTCCGCTTCCGATCCTGGCTGAGAGGGGAGCGGATCGAGCTCGAGGCTAACAAGGACTATTGGATGCGGGGCTATCCGAGGGTCGATGGATTGGTGTTCCGCGTCATTCCGAGGAAGGAGCAGATCCCGGAGTTGTTCGCGGGCCGGGTGGACGTGGTGGTGGACGTCCCCGGCACGCAGACCCTGAAGATCCAGAAGAACCCAGGCACCAGGGTCGTGAAGGGAAGCACCTTCTACACGGTGGCGCCCGTGCTTCGTTTTACCAAGGGGCCCTTGGCGGACCGCCGGGTGCGGCAGGCTTTGAATCACGCGACCAACCTTCACAATCTGGTGCGCTACGACCTGCTCGGCAACGGGCTCCCCATCGCCTCCCTGAGCATGCCCGGGGAGGAAGGGCATGACCCAGGCCTTGTGCCCTATGCCTACGACCCCAGGAAGGCGGCCCGGCTCCTGGCCGAGGCCGGCTATCCCAGGGGATTGACGCTCAGGGCCATGGTCAGGGAGAACACGGAGAGGACCGCCAGGATCATGGCCGCGGACTGGAAGCAGATCGGGGTCAAGCTCGAGATAGATTTGATGACAGAAGCGGAAGAACTGGAGCGCTTCAAGGATCCGAAATACGACCTGGGCATCGGGGGGGCTCCAGACCCCATGTGCCATGCCTTTTTCATCCCGGCCATCACCATCTATTCCAGGTCCCCCTACAGCCTGGGCCGCGATCCACAATTCGATTCCATGCTCGAGACCATGGCCGCCACCATCGACGACAAGGAGCGCGTCAGGCTGGCGAAGGCCTTGGACCGCTACATCCATTCTGAGGCTCTCAGCATCTTTACCTACCAGAGGCTGCAGATCTACGGCATCCGCTCAGGAGTCTCGTTTCCCCATTACATCAGCGGCATGCCCTATTTCTTCGCGGCCACGAAGAGATGAAGGCAAGGCCGGGAGGCAGAGGGGTCCTGGCCAGGCTGGCGCGGGTGCCTGTCACTCGCTTCGGAAGCCTGGCCATGCGCCAGCTTCCGCTCCCCAGGAAGAAATTCGGGGTTTCCGTGCTTCACGAGTCGCTTCCCGCCCGCTCTAGGATTCAAAGCATCGTGCACGACCGCACGGAGGAGTTCGTCTTCGTCCTGCGCGGAAGGGCCCTGGCCCGTCTAGGCACCGGGACCTTCAGTCTCAGGCAAGGGGACTGCCTCCACATTGCGGCGGGGGTGAGCCATGCTTTCGAGACCCAGGCGGAGGGAGTCGTGGCCCTGTCTTTTTTCTCTCCGGCCCTGGATCCGAAGCGGCCAGACGCCAGGCTCGCGGATGGGAAGGACGGCGCCAGCAGGAAGACCACGGCAAGGAGATGAGGCCTATGGGAAGGAGACAGAAGGGGGGTTACGACGCGATCGTGATCGGAGGGGGGCCCGCGGGCTCAACGGCAGCGGGGTTTTTGGCCAAGGGGGGGCTGAGGGTGGGGCTCTTCGAGAAGGAGAGGTTCCCGAGGTACCACATCGGGGAGTCCCTGCTGCCAGCCACCACCATGGGGGTCCTGGCCAAGCTCGGGGTCAAGGAGAGGGTGGACTCCTACGGATTT
>CAYLZQ010000152.1:0-5614 GCA_964388045.1 uncultured Elusimicrobia bacterium
CCCCCTCAAGCCCCGGGGGGATAGATGAGAGAGTCGCGACTGGAGGCCGGCGCGCCTACGAGCCCCAGAGCCGCAACCCGGGAACGCGGCGGAAATGAGCGTCGTAGCTCACCAGGACCGAACCCGTCTCCATGGCTTGCGCGGGCCCTCCAGTGGCTGGGGCACGGCAAGGAGTTCGCCTCAGGTTTTTTTCGAGGTTGTGCGACGGCAAGAGATCCGCTAGCGGAACTCTTGCCGCGCAACATAGGCCCCGAGAAGAAGCTGCAGGTCCTCCTGGGTGTCCACGTCCGCCTGGGTGCTCGCGTCCTCAAGAGGAATCCTAACCGCCTCGGACCAGTGGCGGCGCGCCGCGTCCATGGCGGTGTCGTCCCCGGTCAGGGCCCTGATCTCCCCGAAAAGGGAGCGCGGGAAAGCCGTGGGGTAGCCCTTCCTGGGACCCTCCGGGCCGGGGGTGACCGGGAAGGTGAGCCTCCCCGAAAGCTCGAACTCCGAGAGGACCCTCTCGATGAGCCAGGGCCTGACCATGGGCATGTCTCCCAGGAGGGAGACCACCCCAGGGGCGGTCCAGGGGACCTCGCGCAGCCCCGCCTCGATCGAGAAGGCCTTGCCCCTCTCCCAGAGGGGGTTGAAGACCACGCGCAGGCGCGGATCCTCAAGGCCCTGGATGGCTTTGAGGCCGGCATCCGCGTCGCAGCCCAGGACCACGATGACCGGGTCGAGGGGGGAGGCCAGGGCGTTCTCCACGACGTGGCGCAGAACCGGTCGCCCTCCCACCAGAGCGGAAAGCTTGTGACCCCCGAAGCGCCTTCCCCGGCCGGCGGCAAGAATCAGGCCTGGTATCTTGGCCTTCCCGTGGGGGGCGGGGGGCAGGGCCCGGCGGGGGGAAGGCCTCCCGCCCTTGCGGCCCCAGCGCTGGGCTAGGATCTCGGCCGCGAGGCTCAGGGCCAGCTCCTCCGGAGTCCGCGCGCCCAGGTCGAGTCCCGCCGGGGCGAAGAGGGCTCCCTGGCGGGGCCTCACCTCGAGAACCTCGAGTTCGGAAAGCAGCCTCCTGGTCCTCGCCTGCGGCCCGATGAGCCCCACGTAGGGAGCAGGGCTGCGCAAGGCCCCCTGGAGGGCCTCCAGGTCCAGGGCGAAGCTGTGGGTCATCACCACGACCGAGGTGTCATCGTCGGGGCGCGCGGCCAAGCGGGCCTGCTCCCAGCTCCCAGCGATCAGCCGGGCGCGGCTGCTCCTCCAGGACGCTCCCTTGAGGCGCCCGGGGCGGGGGTCCGCCACCGTGACCCCAAAGCCCAGCTCGGAGAGATGCCGGGCCAGGCGCAGGGCGTCGCGCCCGGACCCGAAGAGCAGGACCTTCCCCATCGGCGGGACCGGACAGAACAAGAGCCGGCGGGCCTTGCCCCCCGCGACGCTCTCCACGAGCTGGGGGCCGGCCTCCCGGTAGCATTCCCTGCCCTCCGGGTGATCGGCCGGATAGAGAGCCCTATGCCCGGCCCTGGGCCCCGCAAGCTCCAGGGAGCAGACGATCCCCTCCCCCTTGAGAAGGGCAGCCCGGACCTCTCCCGCGTAGGCGAGGAGGGAGGGGCTGGCCGGCTCCAGAAAGATCTCGGCCCTCCCGGGGGAACCCCACCCGGTGCCCAGGATGGGGTCGTCCTCCGCGATCTCGACTTCCGCCAGGCGGGGGCTCCCCTCGGCGGCCGCTGCCTCGAACTCCCGGCGCAGGGCTGCTGGAAGCTCGTCGCCAGGGATGATCCCCGGGCGATCCTCGGAACCCGGGACCAGCACAGCCATGGTCCCGGATCGGCTGGAAACCGAGCCCTCCAGGGAGACGAGGGTGGCCAGGATCCCTCCGCCCCGGGAGGATAGCTCCGCAAGGACAGCGAAGGCTTCCAGCAGCTCCTGGGGCCTTAAGCCGTTCATTGTGCGCCTGCCCTCTCTGACAACAGCGCGAGAGGCGGCCAATGATTGACCACGTTATCCCCCCCGCTCCTTGGTCCTCTCCCTCTCAAGGGGGGAGAGAAAAGCCTTCCTCATTGTCCGCCTGCCCTCTCTGACAACAGCGCGGGAGGCGGCCAATGATTCTCTTTCATAGGCTTCCAGAGTCAGTAAAGCAAATTCTTCCCACAAACTCCTCTTGAAAATGCCCTCCCCAGGTGTTACACTGCAAGGGGATGACGATCACAGAGAGCGAGATGCGAAGCCTCGTCACTCTCCTCGATGAGGAGGACCCGCAGAGCCTGGACTTGGTGCGCCGCCAGATCCTGCGCATCGGCGATCCCATCCTCCCTTTCCTGGACGAGCTCAGGGCCCGCTCCGACCAGGCCATGGCCGCCAGGGTCGACGAGATGGCCCGGCAGCTTCGCTTCAGCAACCTCAGGAGCGAGTTCCTGAGGCTGGCGGCCGCGGGCGAGCCTGACCTGGAGAAGGGGGCCCTCCTCCTCTGCCGCTTCGGCTACCCGGGCCTGGAGACCTCGGCCTACTCGGCCTGGCTGGACCGGGTCGCGGGCCAGGTCCAGGACGAGCTCCCCTCGGAGGCGGACGCGGTCATGGCCTTCCAGAGGCTCAACTCCCATCTCTTCCAAGCCATGGGCTTCTGCGGCAACGAGACCCGCTACTACGATCCCGAGAACAGCTACCTGAGCCGAGTCATCGAGACCCGCCGCGGGATCCCGGTGAGCCTCTCGGTCCTCTACCTGCTCCTGGCCAGGAGGCTGCGCCTGCCGGCCTACGGGGTGGGCACCCCGGGCCACTTCCTGGTCGGCTTCCGCCCGGGCCCCCAGGCCTGCTTCCTGGACGCCTTCAACCGCGGGCGCATCCTCGAACTCTCAGAGGTCCGGCGGATGCTGGTGCGCAGCGGCTATGAGTTCCGCCCCGAGTTCGTCTCCCCCTGCACCTCCCGCGATATCCTGGCTCGGATGATGAGAAACCTCATCGCCGTCTACCAGAAGATGGCCTGCCCGGACCGCATGGAGATGCTCGCCAGCCTCGTGGAGATCGTGCTGACCGGCCGCCTCTGACCGGATCAGGGCCCTCCTGCCGCTCATAGGTCCCAATGAGGTCTTCCTCCGCGATCGTCGAGGTCAAAGCCGGGCCTCTCGACGCGGCCATGAGCGAGCCCTTCGAGATCGCGACGGGCTTGCAGAGCGAGGTGCGAAACGCCCTCGTGAGGGTCAGGCTCCGGGACGGGACCCTGGGCTACGGGGAGGGGGCTCCGGACGCGGCCCTTGCGGAGGACGGCCAGGGGCTCACCCTGCGGGCGGTCCTGGGGCAGAGGGACTTCCTGGTGGGCAAGGACGCGGCCCGCCTGCGCTGGCTCCTGGAGGCCCTGGAGGAAAGGCTCCCCCCACGCAGCGGAGCCGCCCGCGCGGCCCTGGGGATGGCCCTCGCCGACGCATGGGCCCGCCGGGCCCGGATGCCACTGCGGCTCCTCTTCGGCGGCTCGCAGGCGCGCCTCGCCTCGGACGTGACCGTCACGATCCTCCCGCCCCAGCAGGCGCGGGCCGCGGCCGAGCGGATCGTCGGCATGGGCATACGCACGATCAAGATAAAGGTCGGCAGGGATGTCGGCGAGGATCTGGAACGGATAACGGCGGTAGCCTCGGTTTCTCCGAAACCGAGGCTGATCCTTGACGCCAACTGCGGCTACGGGCCGCGCGAGTCCCTCAGGCTCCTCTCAAGGCTTAAGCCCCTGGGCATCGTCCCCGCCCTCTTTGAGCAGCCAGCGGCCAGGGAGGACTGGCGGGGGCTTGGGGAGGTCCAGAGGCTGGGCGGCATTCCCGTCGCGGCCGATGAATCCGTGGCCAGCCGCCAGGAGGCCCTCAGGCTCGCCCGCCTGGGGGCGGCCCGGGTGGTCAACGTCAAGCTCATGAAGTCTGGCCTGCTTGAGGCCTGGGAGATCGCCCTGATCTGCCGCGCTGCGGGCCTGGGCCTGATGATCGGGGGCATGATTGAGTCCACCCTGGCCATGGCCTGCGCCGCTCACCTGGCCGCGGGGGTCGGGGGCTTCGATTTCGTGGACCTGGATACCCCCCTCTGGTTCGCCCGACAGCCGATGCGCGGGGTGGGGATGGGCCCCGGAGGCGTCTGGGACCTCTCCGGGGTGAGGGCAGGCATCGGGGCGGTCCCAGGGACCCCGCGTTCTGAAAAGCCTCTTGACAAGCCCCTCGCCCCCTGATATAATTAATTAACCGGACGGTAGGTAAATAAAATGGGACGCAGGCCGGACCCGAAAGCGCGCGCCAGGATCCTGGAGGAGGCCGAGCACCTCATCCATCTGCGGGGCTTCCATGGGACCGCCATGGAGGACATCGCCCGCTCCTGCCGGATGACCAAGGCCAATCTCTTCCACCACTACGGCTCCAAGGAGGAGCTGGGCCTGGCGGTGCTCGATGCCAAGATCGCGGACTACCGCAGAAGGCGCCTGGACCCCCTCTGCGCCGGCGCCGACCCCGCGGGGGCCGTTGAGCGCATGTTCAGGGAGGCGGGACGCTTCTTCGGCGGCAACGGCTGCCGGGCCGGCTGCCTGGTCGGCAACATAGCCTTGGAGATGAGCGACCTCAACGAGCACTTCAGGCGCCGCGCCAGCCGCTTCTTCGAGGAGTGGGCCAGGAGCATGGCCGACTGCCTCTCGCGCGCCAAGGCCTCGGGCGCCTTCCGAGAGAGCCTGGAGCCCCGGGCCATGGCCGAGGCGATCATCTCCCTCTACGAAGGCGCCGTGATGCTCGCCAGGACCCGCCGCGACGCCTCGGTCTTCGAGCGCCTGGGCAGGATCGCGCGCTCCCTTTTAGAGCAGCACCAAAGCAGTCACGGGAGGCATGCCATGGGACCAAAAACACCCTGCGGGTGCTAGCCGAAAGCCCCTGCGCGGCCCTCAAAAAGCCGCGCAGGGGCCGTTTCGCCCCTCAAGCTCAGGATGGGAAGCAGCCCATTGACCCAGGGATGGTGGAAAATGGTATCCTTGGGAGGAGCGAAGAAGAGAAACCGAACCTTTAAAGAGGAATGACCATGAAAATCTCGTTAGTCCCCGCCCTGCTCCTGGTGAGCCTCTGCGCCGCCTGGACCCCAGCCAAGGAAATCCCGCGCGAGGATCTCCAGAGGGCCCTGGAAAGGAATCCCGAGCTGGTCCTCGACGTCCTCAAGAACAACAAGGAGGGCCTTTTCCAGGTCATCTCCCAGGCATTCCAAGCCAATCCCGACCTGATCCTCGACGTCCTCAAGAGCAACAAGAAGGTCTTCTTTCAGGTGATCCAGCAGGCGGCCCAGGAGGAGCAGGCCAGGCTCCAGAAGGATCAGGAAGAGGCTGAAAAAAGGGAGTTCGAGAACGCCTTCAAGAGCCCAAAGCTCCCGGAGGTCGGCGAGAAGACCCGGGTCCGGGGAAGCCGCGGCGCCAAATACACCCTGGTCACCTATTCCGACTTCCAGTGCCCCTACTGCGCCAGGGGCTATCGCAACGTGGAGGCCCTCAGGAAGAAGTACGGCCAGGACATGCGCTTCATCTTCAAGAACATGCCCCTCGCCTTCCATCCCCAGGCCCTGCCCGCGGCCCAGTACTTCGAGGCCGCCGCCCTCCAGTCCGAGGAGAAGGCCTGGCTTTTCCACGACAGGCTTTTCGAGAACC
>CAYLZQ010000153.1:0-5598 GCA_964388045.1 uncultured Elusimicrobia bacterium
AGGATTTCCGCAAGGACCTGCGTGAGAAGATGCAGGACCTCGGGCTTGCCGAGGGTTTGGCTTCCCGGAGCGTCAACGATGGATTTTCCGAGGAGGAAAAAAAACTCCTGGAGCTCCTGCAGATGGCCTGCCTCTTCCCGGACCTAGCCGTGCTCGACGAGCCTTCTTCCGGGCTCGGGGAGGAGGCCTCGAAGAGGGCGGCTGATTTCCTGCGCCGGGCCTCCGCTGAGAGGGGAATCCTTCTCCTCACTCGGGGCGGCGGGTTTCTCGATCATCTTGAGCCCCGGAGCCTCCAGCGCCTTGCCGGGGGCCGCTTGGCGTGCCATGCCTGAATCCCTGCGCGCGGCCGGCCCAGGCTGGGGCCTCACCGAGAGGGGCATCAAGCGCCTCTCGGAGCTCAAGCACGAGCCCAAGTGGATGCTCAGGCTGCGCCTGAGGGCCTACGAGGCCTTCAAGCGCCTGCCCTGGCTCTCCCGGGAGATGCCGGCCCTGGAGGGGCTCAGGCTGGCGGAGCTGGTTGTCCCTCCTGGGGCGACTGGACTGGCGAGGGGGCGCCTGGCCGATTCGGACCTGGTGGAGCGGCGCATGGGGGAGGAGCTCTCGCGCCAGGGGGTCGCCTTCCTGGACCTGGAGAAGGCCTTCAGGGATTTCCCGGAGCTCTTCAGGCGGCACTTCGGCAGCGTGGTCCGGGTTTCCGAGGACAAGCTCGCGGCCTTAAACGCCGCCCTCTGGTCCGGCGGGGCCTTCGTCTACGTGCCCAAGGGCCTCCAGCTCGCCCTGCCCCTTCAGGCCTTCGTGCGCCTGGAGGCAAGGAGGAGTTCCTTCGAACGGACCCTGGTCGTGGCCGACGAGGGCTCAAGCCTTCTTTTCCTCGAGGGCTGCGAGGCCTCGGCCGGGGCTGCCTCCCTTCACGCCTCGGTGGTCGAGGTTGTGGCCTTGCGGGGGGCCAGGGTGCGCTACATGACCCTTCAGAACTGGCCCCAGGGGGTCTTGAATCTGGTCCACAAGCGGGCCATCGCCCATGAGGGGGCTTGCGTCGAGTGGCTGGACCTAAACCTGGGCTCCAGGCTCACCATGAAGCATCCCGGGGTGATCCTGGCCGGCAGGGGAGCTCGCGGGGAGATCCTCTCCTGCGCCCTGGCGCGCTCGGGTCAAGAGCAGGACGCGGGGGGGGAGCTGGTCTTCGCCGCGCCCGAGACCTCGGGGAGGGTGCTCTCACGCTCCGTGGTGAGAGGAGGAGGGCGCGCGACCTGCAGGGTTTTCGCCAGGGACAGGGCCGGGGCCCGGGAGGCCAGGCTCAGCGTCAAGGCCGAGGCCCTGGCTCTCGATTCCCAATCGCGCTTCGAGTTTTGCCCTGGCTTCGAGCTGGCGCCCTCGCGCGTGGCTCTCGAGAGGGAGGCCTGCGTCTCGCGCCTTGAGCCGGAGCGCCTCTTCTACCTGGCCAGCCGGGGCTTGAGGGAGAAGGAGGCCCAGGCCCTGCTCGTCCAGGGATTTTTCGAGCCCTTCTCGCGCGAGCTTCCGCTCGAGTATTCAGTGGAATTCCTGCGCCTGGTCCAACTAGGGCTGGAGGATTGATCAGCCGCTGATTTGCCTATTGACACGACAAGGTTTCAGGGGTATACATTAGGGAGGCCTCCTGCGCGCCGGTTACGGGCCAGGGGAAAAGAGGTGAAGCCATGAAAAACCCATTCAAGTCTTTCGCGATCGTTCTGGCTTTGGGCAGCTTTCTTGCGCCTGGGGCACGGGCTGTCCTCTACGATGAAGAAATCCCGACCAGGAACGATTCGCGCGCTTACGCCCTTGACATCTCAGGCTCCATGAACTGGGACTCCAGGAGCTACAAGGAGCTTGGCGGTCAGACTACGTCGGGCAGCAGGCTCGAGCGGGCCAAGGTCGAGTTGATCAGGTCTATCGGCGATATGTCCACTATGACTTATCCTAACATGGGTAGGGCGCGAATTTGCGACTTGAAGACGCCTGGGATGCGCGCCTTTGCGTTTTGGATCTGCTACGGTGAGTTTTTGCGCGAAGTGGCTTCCACATCAGGAGGCAGGTATTACGAGGTCCCATAGCGAGCCTGGCTAGGACCCCCCTGCGGGCGCTGCGGCAATTCCTCCATGCCTCAAACCCAAAAAAACAACCAAAAAAAACAAACTTGACTAAAATAGTCAAGTAGCGTATAATATGCTTGCCGCGCGAAGTTATCCACCGACTGTCGTCAACGACAGTTGGAAAAATGGGAACAAAATCGCGGACCATAATGGGTTCGCTGATGCCCCCCGGAAGCTCGGCGGGAGCTATTATAAAGACTTTGTTTTTATTTAGATTTCTTGAGGTCCAGAGGGCTTATGGCTGACCAGGCGGAGACCCTAGGTCAACTCATCACCGGTGATTACAAGTACGGCTTCGTCTCGGAGATCGAGGCGGACCAGCTCCCCCCTGGCCTCAACGAGGACATAGTCCGCCTCATATCCTCCAAGAAGAAGGAGCCTCCCTTCATGCTCGAGTGGCGGCTGAAGGCCTACCGCCACTGGCTGACCATGAGGGAGCCCTCCTGGCAGAACGTCAAGTACCCCCCCATAGACTACCAGAGGATCGTCTACTACTCTGCCCCCAGGCCCAAGAAGCTCCTGGGCAGCATGGAAGAGGTGGACCCGGAGGTGCGCCGGACCTTCGAGAGGCTGGGGATCCCGCTCGAGGAGCAGAAGATGCTGGCCGGGGTCGCGGTGGACGCGGTCTTGGACAGCGTCTCGGTCGCCACCACCTTCAAGAAAAAGCTCTCGGAGCTGGGGATCATCTTCTGCTCCTTCTCCGAGGCGGTCCAGGAGCACCCGGACTTGGTCCGGAAATACCTGGGCTCTGTCGTGCCCTACTCGGACAACTTCTTCGCGACCCTGAACTCCGCCGTTTTCTCGGACGGCTCCTTCTGCTACGTCCCCAAGGGGGTGCGCTGCCCCATGGAGCTCTCCACCTACTTCCGCATCAACGCGGCGAGCACCGGACAGTTCGAGCGGACCCTGATCATCGCTGAGGAGGGGGCCAGCGTGAGCTATCTTGAAGGTTGCTCGGCCCCGATGCGCGATGAGAGCCAGCTCCACGCGGCCGTGGTCGAGCTGGTCGCCCTGGACGATGCCCGGATCAAGTACTCCACGATCCAGAACTGGTATCCCGGGGACAAGGAGGGCAGGGGCGGGATCTACAACTTCGTCACCAAGCGCGGCAAGTGCCTGGGCGCCAACTCCAAGATCTCCTGGACCCAGGTGGAGACGGGCTCGGCCATCACCTGGAAATACCCGAGCTGCCTCCTGGTCGGGGACAACTCGGTGGGGGAGTTCTACTCGGTCGCCCTCACCAACAATCGCCAGCAGGCCGACACCGGGACCAAGATGATCCATATAGGCGCAAACACCCGGAGCACGATCGTCTCCAAGGGCATCTCAGCGGGCCGCGGCCAGAACACCTACCGGGGGCTGGTCAAGATCATGAAGGGGGCGGCGGGGGCCAGGAACTACTCCCAGTGCGACTCCCTGCTCATGGGGGACCTCTGCGGGGCCCACACTTTCCCCACCCTCGAGGTCAACAACACCTCTTCCCAGGTCGAGCATGAGGCCACCACCTCCAAGATCGGGGAGGACCAGCTCTTCTACTGCCTCCAGCGCGGCCTCTCGGCCGAGGACGCGGTGGGGATGATCGTCAACGGCTTCTGCAAGGAGGTCTTCAAGGAGCTCCCGATCGAGTTCGCGGTCGAGGCGCACAAGCTTTTGAGCCTGAACCTGGAGGGAACGGTGGGATGACGGCAACGGAGAACGCCATGCTCGAGATCAAGAATTTGAAGGCCAAGGTCGGGGACAAGGAGATCCTTTCCGGCATCGACCTGGAGGTCAAGGCCGGAGAGGTCCACGCGATCATGGGGCCCAACGGCTCGGGCAAGAGCACCCTGGCCCACGTCCTGGCCGGGCGGGAGGGCTACGCGGTGACCCAGGGCTCGGCGGCCTACTCGGGCAAGGACCTCCTAGCCATGCCCCCGGAGCAGCGCGCCCGGGAGGGGGTCTTCCTGGCTTTCCAGTACCCCGTCGAGATACCCGGGGTGACGAACAAGTATTTCCTGAAGGCCGCCTACAACGCCCTGCGCAAGCATCGGGGCCTCCCCGAGGCGGGGGCCGGGGAGTTTTTGCGCCTTATCAAGGAAAGGGCGAAGCTCATGGAGATGGACCCCGAGCTTTTGAACCGCCCGGTGAACGCCGGCTTCTCGGGCGGGGAGAAGAAGAGAAACGAGATCCTACAGCTCGCCGTCCTGGAACCCCGGCTGGCCATCCTCGACGAGACCGACTCGGGCCTGGACATCGACGCCCTGAAGGTGGTGGCGAAAGGGATCAACGCCCTGAGAAGCCCGGAGCGGGCCTTCGTGGTCGTGACCCACTACCAGAGGCTCCTCGACTACGTGATCCCGGACTTCGTGCACGTCCTGAGCGCGGGCCGGATCGTGCGCTCCGGGGGCAAGGATCTGGCCCTGGAGCTGGAGAGGCAGGGCTACCGCTTAATCGACGGGGAGATCAAGAGCCGGGAGGCCGCGGGGGCGCCGTGACCCAGAGCGTGCAGGAGAGGAAACCCTACGCCTCGGCCTTCGAGAGGCTCGAGAGGGAGCTCCCCGGCTCGGGCCTTGCGTGGCTTCGGAGCCTGCGCCGGGAGTCCATGGCCCGCTTTTGGGAGCTGGGCTTCCCGAGCGAGAAGGACGAGGAGTGGAGGTTCACCCCGGTCGCGCCGATCGCGAGGACGAATTTCGAGCCGGCCCTCAGGCCGGCCCGGACGGACGGCATCAACATCGCGGAGCTCTCCCTCTGCCGCTTCGACGCCCATCGCCTGGTCTTCGTGGACGGCTTCTGCGTCCCCGAGCTTTCGGACGCCGCCCCCGCCTTCGGCGGAGACGGCGCCCTCGCCTCGCTCGGGCGCTTCCTTGACGCCGCCCCGGAGCGGCTGAGGCCTTACTTCTCCTCAAGGAACGGATCGCCCAAGGCCTTCGCGGCCTTGAACTCCGCCCTCTTCCAGGACGGGGCGGTCCTCTTCCTGGCCCCGGGGGCGGTCCTGGACAAGCCCATCCACCTTCTCTTCGTCTCCAGCCCGCACGAGACTTCCGTCATGGCCCACGTGCGGGTTCTCATCGTGGCCGGGAAGGGGGCCAGGGCGACGGTGGTCGAGGAGTACGCGGGAGGCAGTCCCCTTCCCAGCTTCACCAACGCGGTGACCGAGATCCGGGCCGGGGAGAATTCAAGCCTCGACTACTACAGGCTCCAGCGCGAGGGGTGCCTGGCCTGCCATGTCTCGAGCCTCCAGGTCCGCCAGGAAAAAGACAGCGTCTTCAGAGGCCATTCGGTCTCCCTCGGGGGGGCCCTGGTCCGAAACGACGTGAGCGTCCTCCTGGCCGAGGAGGGGGCCGACTGCGCTTTGAACGGACTCTACCTCCTCGGGGGGCGACAGCACCTCGACAACCACACCCTGATCGACCACTCCAAGCCCCACGGCACCAGCCGCGAGCTCTACAAGGGGGTCCTGGACGGCCAGGCGCGGGCAGTCTTCGACGGCGCGATCGTGGTGCGCCCC
>CAYLZQ010000154.1:0-3754 GCA_964388045.1 uncultured Elusimicrobia bacterium
TGGCGATCCTGGGGGCCGCCTTCCTGCTCTCCTGGGGGGCGGAGCTGGCCCAGCACGACATCTCCCAGGCCCTGGCCCTCGCGGCCCTGGCCCTCATCGCGGTCCTCCCCGAGTACGCCGTGGACATGTACTTCGCCTGGACCGCGGCCAAGGACCCCGCCTACATCTCCTACGCCTCGGCCAACATGACTGGGGCCAACCGCCTCCTGATCGGGCTGGTCTGGCCGGTCATGGTCTGGGCCTACTGGTGGAAGACCCGCTCCAAGGCCGTGCGCCTGGAGCGCCACCAGGCCCTTGAGATCTTCGTGCTCCTGATCGTAACCCTCTACAGCTTCCTGATCCCCTTGAAGGGGACGCTGAGCCTCGTGGACACAGGGATACTCCTGGCCTGCTTCGCGGCCTACATCTGGGCCGCGGCCAGGGCCGGGCACCAGGAGCCCGAGCTGGAGGAGGGGCCGGTCAAGAGGATCGCGGAGCTCCCGGCTGCCGGGCGGCGGGCGGTCATGTTCTTGTTCTTCGTACTGGCAGGCTATTCCATCTGGATCTCGGCCGAGCCCTTCGCGGAGGGGCTCGTGCACGCGGGGCGGGCCTGGAATATCGAGGAGTTCCTCCTGGTGCAGTGGCTGGCCCCGCTGGCCTCCGAGTCCCCTGAGTTCATCGTGGCCCTCATCTTCGCCCTGCGCCGCAAGCCCGAGGTGGGGCTGGGGGCCCTGGTCTCCTCAAAGGTGAACCAGTGGACCCTCCTGGTCGGCATGCTCCCCCTGGTCTACAGCGTCTCCCTGGGGAGGGTGGGGATCATGCCCCTGGACTCAAGGCAGGTGGAGGAGATCCTGCTCACCTCGGCCCAGTCCCTCTTCGCCCTGGTCATCCTCGTCAACTTCGAGTTCGCCCTCCAGGAGTCCCTGATCCTGGCCGCTCTCTTCGTCTCCCAGCTCTTCTTCCCACAGCCCGCGGTCCGCTACGCCTACTCAATCGCCTACCTCCTCCTGGCCGTGGGCACGGTCGCCTTCAGCCCCAAGGAACGCAAGGCCCTCCTCGGGCTCTGGGGACGGGTGCGGGAGAAGGCAAGCGATTCTTGAAGCCCTCCGGGGAATTTGATTTAATTCCGAATAAGATGTGCCGTCTCTTCGCCCAGATCTCCCCGAGCCTTGAAAGCGCCAGGCACTGGCTTTCGGAATCAGAATTCTCCCTTCTCAGGCAAAGCGATTTCGACAAGGGCAACCTTCAGAAGGACGGCTGGGGGATCGCGCATTTCGTGAACAAGGGCAGGCCCCTGGTGTCCAAAAGCCAGATGCCGGTTTATAAGGAAAGGGAAAAATTCCTTGAGGCGGCCGGGAAGGCCTCCAGGATCGTGATCGGCCACATCCGCGCGGCCTCCAACCCCCTGGGAATCCCGAGGAGCCGCCTGATCAACCTGGAGAGCACCCAGCCCTTCACGGACGGGCGCTGGGTCTTCGCCCACAACGGGACCCTGGAGATCCCGGAGGAGGTGGCCGGCCGCCTGGGCCCCCTGCGCAGGAAGCTGAGATCTCCCAACGACAGCGAGGTCTACTTCTGGCAGTTCATGAAGTTCGCGCGCAAGACAGGCGACGCGGCCAAGGCCCTTGAGGCCTGCGTCCAAGAGGACTGGGAACTTTGGAGCCAATGCCGGAAGCGCTACCCGGGGAAGATCAGCCCCTACACCAGCCTCAACGCGGTCTTGAGCGACGGCCGCAGGCTCTACGCCTTCTGCCACGCCGTCCGAAGGGGAATGGCCGACCACGGGGTCTGCAACCCTGACCAGCCCTGGAGCGTGATGAGCTTCTCCAGGCGCGAGGGCCGCCTGATCGTGGCCAGCGAGAACCTGGACCGCAGGGCCTGGACCAGGCTCGCGCCCCCTGAGATCCTCTGCGCCGAGATCGCCTCTGGAAGGCTGAGGCTTGAGCGCAGGCGCCTGGCCCTGCAGGGAGTCCCGGAGCCCGCCAGGGGGGCCGCGCCATGAGGCTCGGAGTGATGTTCGCGATCTTCCTGCTCTGCGGCTATTTCGTCTACCGTGAATTCAAGCCCAAACCCCCTCCTCCCCCGCCTGCTCCCCCTCCCATTCTCCAGGAGCCCCTCCCCATCATCAGCGAGCAGGAGCAGGCCAAGGTCCTCAGGGCCGCCCACGACCAGGACCCAGGGGTACGCTGGGAGGCCGTGATGTTCCTCGAGAAGATCAAGCACCCTAAAGCCCTGCCCCTGCTCTTCGAGAAGCTCCACAGGGACCCGGACGTCCAGCTCCGGATGAGGACCGCCCATCTCCTGGGCGAGCGCCAGGGCAGGGAGGTCTCCCAGAACCTGGTCAAGGCCTTGAAGGACGCTGAGCCCCAGGTGAGGGTGGCCGTGCTCCAGGCCCTGGAGAGGCTGGGGGACTACGGCGTCGCCTCGGTGGTCACCGAGAGCCTCAACGACCAGGAAGAGGCCGTGCGCCTCCAGGCCTTGAGAACCTTGAACAGCCTGCAGGACAAGAAGGCAGCCGAGATCGCGGCCGAGCAGGCGCGCCAGGAGGAGCTGCGGCGGCAGGCGGAGGGGGAAAGGCGCAGGAAATAGCAGACAAGAGGAAAGCCATGGAACTAGGAATCAAGGAGATCAACAGGAAGGTTTCGGAGGAGAGCCTATTCGTGGCGGCTTTGAAACGCGAGCTGGCCCGGGTGATCGTGGGCCAAGAGGAGGTCGTGGACCGAATCCTGGCCGGGCTCCTGGCCAACGGGCACATCCTCCTGGAGGGGGTGCCCGGCCTGGCCAAGACCCTGACCTTCAAGACCCTGGCCCAGGCCATCGAGGCCGAGTTCTCGCGCATCCAGTTCACCCCGGATCTTCTCCCCGCGGACCTCACCGGGACCCTGGTCTTCAACCCCAAGGACTCTGAGTTCAGCGTGCGCAAGGGGCCCATCTTCTCGAACCTGGTCCTGGCCGATGAGATCAACCGGGCCCCGGCCAAGGTCCAGAGCGCGCTCCTAGAGGCCATGCAGGAAAGGCACGTGACGATCGGGAACTCCACCTACCCCCTGCCCGAGCTCTTCCTAGTCCTGGCGACCCAGAACCCCATCGAGCAGGAGGGGACCTACCCCCTGCCCGAGGCCCAGATAGACCGCTTCATGCTCAAGATCAGGATCACCTACCCCTCGAAGAGCGAGGAGAGGGCTATCCTGGAGCGGATGGCCTCGGGGGCCCTGCCCGCCCCCCAGAGGATCGTGAGCCCCAAGCAGATCCTGCGCGCGCGGGAGGTCGCGCGCGAGATCTACGTGGACGAGAAGATCAAGACCTACATCCTGGACCTGGTCTTCGCGACCAGGGACCCGGAGGCCCACGGCCTGGCCTCCCACAAGAGCCTCATCGCCTACGGGGCCAGCCCCCGGGCCAGCATCTATCTCGCCCAGGCCGCCAAGGCCTACGCCTTCTTGAACGGCCGGGGCTACGTCACTCCCGAGGACGTCAAGTCCATCGGGGCCGACGTCCTGCGCCACCGGATCATCGTCACCTACGAGGCCGAGGCCGAGAACGTCACATCCGAGGACATAGTCCGGACCCTCTTCGAGACCATCGAAGTCCCCTGAGGCCCATGATCGCCCGGGAGATCCTGGCCCAGGTCCGCCGCATCGAGATCCTGACCGGGCGCCTGGTGGCCGAGACCTTCGCCGGGGAGTACCTCTCGGTCTTCAAGGGCCGGGGAATGGAGTTCGCGGAGGTCCGCGAGTACTCCCCGGGGGACGACGTGCGCACCATAGACTGGAAC
>CAYLZQ010000154.1:3764-5448 GCA_964388045.1 uncultured Elusimicrobia bacterium
CGTGCGCCGCTACGCGGAGGAGCGGGAGCTCACGGTGGCAATCGCCTGCGACCTCTCGGGCTCCCAGTTCTTCGGAAGCTCCAGGGCCCTCAAGAAGGAGGTCGCGGCCGAGATCTCGGCGGTCCTCGCCTTCTCGGCCCTCCAGAACAACGACAAGGTGGGGCTCTTCCTCTTCACCGACGAGGTGGAGGAGTTCGTCCCGCCCAGGAAGGGCCGCCGCCACGTCCTACACCTCATCCGGGACCTGCTGGCCTTCGAGCCCAGGAGGCCTCAGACCAAGCTCAAGTCCCTCCTGGAGGCGGCCAACCGGGTCCTGAGGCGCCGCTCGATCCTCTTTCTCATCTCGGACTTCCGCGACGAGGGCTTCGAGAAGGCCTTGAGGCTCGCGGCCTTGAAGCATGACCTGATCCCGGTCCTGGTCACGGACCCCAGGGAGGCGCGCCTGCCCGAGCTGGGGGCGCTCCTTGAGCTTGAGGACCCCGAGTCCGGGCAGAGGCTGCTCTGGAAGGCTCGCAGGAGCGAGGTTGCGGCCCACGCGGCCCAGGAAGCCCAGCGCCTGGAGAGGCTCGATGGCCTCTTCAAGCTCTGCGGCCTCGACTGGATACGGATCAGCACCGAGGGCTCCACGATCGAGCCGATCATCCGCTTCTTCCAGCAGCGCGCCAGGAGACTGAGGCGTTGATCTCCCTTCTCATGGCCGCCTGGACCTGGGCCGGCCCCGCCTTCGCGGGGCTTGCCGGAGATCCCTCCCTCCAGGCCTCCCCGGCCTGGGAGCTTCGGGGGTCCACCTCTGCCGAGCTGGGGGAGCCGGTCGCGATCGAGGGAAGCGTGCTCTACCAGGGGAAGGGAGAGCTCGCCCTTGACCTCGAGGCCTCGGCCACGGACCAGTACGCGATCAGCGAGGCCTCCCTGGGGAAGCCCCAGGATCAGAACGGCGGGCGCAGGAGGGACTTTCGCCTCCAGGTGATCCCCTTGGACGTGGGCCCACTGGGGGTGAGCCCGGCCTGGAGCTTCGCGGGAGACCCGAAGAGGATCTTCCGCAGCCCGCCCTTCCGGATCCAGGTGAGGGAGCCTGTCCTCGCGGCTCCCCAGCTCCGGGACATCAAGGGCCCCAGAGCAGCCCGCCTGGCCCTCTGGCCATGGCTCCTCGCCCTGGCTGCCGCTCTCGGGGGCTGGGCCCTATGGAGAAGGCGGCGCCGGGGCCAGGCGGGAACAGGGGTCCGCCTTAAGGACTTGAGGCCCCCCGAGGAGGCGGCCCATGAGAAGCTGGAGCTCCTTGAGTCCTCCGGGCTCTGGGAGGCCGGCCGCTTCAAGGAATTCTACGCGGCCCTGACGGACATCCTGAGGCAGTACCTGGAGAGGCGCTGCGGGATACCGGCGACCAGGCTCACCAGCTCCGAGCTCCAGCGCCACATGCGCCACGCTGAGATGGACCGGGAGGTGACCGGCCTGGTGCGCGAGCTCACGGAACGAGCGGATCTTGTCAAGTTCGCGAAGGTGACCCCGGAGCAGGACTGGGGCCCCGGGGACCTGGAGGCCGCCCGAAGGGTCGTGCGTGAGACCTCCCCCAAGGTCCTGCTCTCCGTGGAGGGTGGCACATGAGGAACAACGAACCCAATAAACAAAACGGCCGGTGTGCCCGCGGCCCTCTGCGAGCGGCAGCGAGCGTACTGACGTCCATAGG
>CAYLZQ010000155.1:0-5425 GCA_964388045.1 uncultured Elusimicrobia bacterium
CGGGAGCCGGGGCAGGGGCGGGCTCCAGAGGCTCCTCAAGATACATGTCCCGGATCAGGGCCAGGTAGTAGCCCAGGGCGATCAAAGCCGAAAGGCCGGCGGCGGCGACCGGAAGAACGAGGCCGGCCTTCAAGGCCTCCCAGAAGATCAGGAGCTTGGCCAAAAACCCCGCGGTGGGGGGAATCCCGGCCAGGGCGAGCAGGAGCAGGGAGAAGAGCCCGGCCAGGACGGGGCGGCTCCTGGCGTAGCCGCGAAGCCCCGAGCGGCTGGACAATCCTGAGACCTTGAGAAAGCAGAAGGCCCCGTTGCTCATGAAGAGATAGGACCCGAGATAGAAGAAGACCCCGACCGCTGAGCCGGGAAGAGCCCCCTGGGCCGCCCAGGCCCCGACCCCCAGGATCATGTTCCCGGCATGGGCGATCGAGGAGTAGGCGAGCAGGCGCTGCAGGCCCTCCTGGCGCAGGGCGAGCAAGGCTCCGAAGAGCATGGTCAGGGCTCCGGCCGCCGGCAGGCAGGCTGCGAAGGCCGACTGGGGCAGGAGAGCGGCCAGGCGCATCAGGAGCAGCACGGCCGCTGACTTCATGGCCGTGGACAGGAAACCGGCGAGTTCCGGGGACGAGGCCTCGTAGGCGTCCGGAAGCCAGAAGTGGAGGGGAACGGCCCCGATCTTGAAAAGGGCCGAGAGGCCCATGAGGACCAGGCCCGCCTCAGCCAAGGGGCCCGGGGCCGCCACCAGGGCCAGGCTCCTGGCCGAGGAGTAGTAGAGGGCCATGCCCAGGAGGAAGAGAGAGCCGGCCAGTCCCCCAGCGAAGAAGTACTTGACCCCGGCCTCCAGGGGATTGCCCCTGCCCCCCCCGCGCGCCACCAGGAGGTAGGCCGGCAGGGACATGAACTCAAGGCCGATGAAGACCATGAGGAGGTTCCAGGAGGAGGCCAAGAGCCCCATCCCCAGGACGCTCCCAAGGAGGAGGGCGACCGGAGTCTCATCGCCCTTGGTGAAGAGGGCCAGGGGCAGGGCCCCGAGGCAGAAGAGAATCTGCCAGGCCAGTCCCAGGCCGTCCGTCCTCACCAGGGGCCCGGCGCCTCCGGGCAAGCCCAGGGCCGCGAGGCCAGCGGCCGAGACAAGGGCGGCCAGGCCCAGGAGCCTCGGCAAGCCCTGGACCCGGCTCATCCCGGCCAGGAGGGAGCCGACAAGGCCCGCGGCTAGGGCGAGCTGCGGGCCCATGAGGACGAGGGGAGATCCGAAAAAGCTCATGGCACGAGGGCCTGGGTCGCGGGAGCGATGAGCCCCAGGAGGGGCCGCGGGCAGAGGCCTATCGCGAGGATGAGAAGGGAGAAGCACCAGAGGAGCCCCTTCTCCCTGGGGTCCAGGTCCTCGATCCCGGGGCTGGCCGAGCCGGGGCCGGGCTCGTCCCAGAAGACCGCCTGAAAGGCGGGAAGGGCATAGGCCGCGGAGAGGGTCACCCCCAGGAGGCCCGCCACGGCCAGGACCGGAAGGACCCGGGTCATTCCGGCCAGGGCCATGAACTCGCCCACGAAGCCGTTGGTCCCCGGAAGACCGATCGAGGAGAGGACCGCCAGCCCGAAGAAGAGGGCCAGCCAGGGAGCCCGCCGGGCCAGGGCCCCGAAGTCGGCCAGGCCCCGGCGATGGCAGCGCTCGTAGAGGAAGCCCACCATCATGAAGAGGGCCCCGGTGCTCAGGCCGTGGTTGAGCATCTGGAGGCTGCCGCCCGAGAGGCCCTCCGGGGTCCGCGAGAAGATCCCGAGCAGGCAGAAGCCCAAATGCGCCACGCTCGAATAGGCGACCAGGCGCTTCAAATCCGACTGGGCCATGGCGCAGAGGCCCCCGTAGAGCACGTTCACGGCGGCCAAAACCCCCAGCCAGGGCAAAAGCTCCCAGGAGAGCTCCGGGAAGGCGGGAAGAGCGATCCTCAAGAAGCCGTAGACCCCCATCTTGAGGAGCACCCCGGCCAGCATCACGGAGGCTGAAGCCGGGGCCTCGGTGTGGGCGTCGGGAAGCCAGGTGTGGAGGGGGACGATGGGGACCTTGACCCCGAAGCCAACGGCCAAGGCGGCGAAGACCGCAAGCCCGGCGGGACCCCGAGGGCCCCTCAAGGCCTCCATCTCCCAGGTCCAGGTCCCGCTCGCCCGCTGGTGATGCGTGACCAAAGCCAGGATTCCGATCAGGAGAAAGACGGAGCCGAAGAAGGTGAAGAGGAAGAACTTCATCGCGGCCTTGCGCCTTCCCTCGGAGCCCCACAGCCCGATGAGGAAGAACATGGGGATGAGCACCGCCTCCCAGAAGACGAAAAAGGAAAAAAGGTCGCGGGAGAGGAAGACCCCCAGGAGGGCCCCCTCCAGGAAGAGGAAGCTGGCCCAGTAGCCCGGGGAAAGCTCCTTCTCAGCCCACGAGGCCGCCAGGGCGGCCGAGGTGAGGAATGCGGTCAGCCAGCAGAGGGAAAGGGAGAGCCCGTCCGCGGCCAGGCGGTAGCGTATCCCGTAGGACCAGAGGGGGCCGGCCTCCGAGAGGCCCGCGAGGCCTTCGGGAGCCAGGAAGGGCAGGGCCAGCGCCCAGGCAAAGACCGCCAGGGAACTTGCGACGGCGACCAAGGCGGAGCGGCTGCGGCCGGCGCTCAGGGTCGCGACGCCCCCGGCGACCGGAAGAATCCACAAGAGACTCAGGGCGGGGAGGCTCATCGCACCACCGTCGCGAGCAGGACCGTGGTCCCGGCCAGCATCCACCAGAGGTAGTCGCTGAGGGAGCCGGTCGCGAGCCTCCGGCCTGCCTCCCCAAGGGAACCCGCCCAGCCGGCCGCGGCCTCGCAGACCCGGTCCACCCCCTCGTCCCAGGGGCCCCCGACCATGGCCGCAGCCCCCCGCACCAGGGCCGAGAAGGAGGCCACGGCCCTCCTCCAGCCGAAGTCCGACTCAAAGAGGGCCTCCAGGCCCGGGAGGCTGCGGCGCCACTCCCAGTCCCACCCGGAAAGGGCTGTGGTGAGCCAGTAGGCGGCGAGGGCCCCCAGGGCGGCCAGGGCCGTGCCCGCGGCGGCCACCGGGAGGGAAGGCCCAGGGAGGGCTTCCAGGGCTGGGCCGGGCCAGCCCGAGGAGAGTAGGGTGCCCAAGCCCTTGGCCAGCCAGCCGACGCCCAGGGCTCCCAAGGCCAGGAAGAAGACGGGCGCGGCCATCACTGCCTCAGCCTCGTGGAGGCGCGGCCCTCTCTGCTCCGGGCGCGGCCCCAGGAAGGCCAAAAAGAGCATCCGGAAGATGTAGAAGGAGCTCAGAAACGAGATCGAAAGTCCGGCCGCGGCCGCCAGCCCCCCGCGGTGGAGGGCCGCGTCCAGGATCGCGTCCTTGCTGTAGAAGCCGGCGAAGGGCCAGATCCCGGAGAGGGAGAGGGCCGCGGCCGCGAAGCAGGCGCAGGTGAGGGGCATCCTCCTCCAGAGCCCCCCCACCTCGGAGACCGAGGCCGTGGGCTGGCCCAGGGCATGGGCTATGTTGCCCGCGCAGAGAAAGAGCGCGGCCTTGAAAAAGCCGTGCGTGATGAGGTGGAAGACCGCCGCCGGGACCTGCCCCAGGCCCAGGGCGAAGGCCATCAGCCCCAGGTGGCTCACCGTGGAGTAGGCCAGGATCCTCTTCAAGTCGGTCTTGGCGCACGCGATCAGGGCCGCGCCCGCTGCCGTGAAGGCCCCGACCCAGGCCAGGACCTGGAGAAGGTGGCCAGCCGCCAAGACCAGGGACCAGGAGCGCGCCAGCAGGAATATCCCGGCCGTCACCATCGTGGCCGCGTGCATCAGGGCCGAGACCGGGGTGGGCCCCTCCATGGCGTCCGGGAGCCAGAAGTAGAGGGGGAACTGGGCGGACTTCGCGCAGGCCGCCCAGAAGATCAGGAGGCCGGCCAGGGCCAGCAGGTCCGGGTCCCCCGCTGGCAGGATGGGAAAAAGAATCGCGAAGCGCGTCCCCCCGCCGCGGAAGGCGGCCAGCAGGACGAGGACCGCCAGCATCAGCCCGAAGTCCCCGACCCGGTTGGTCAGGAAGGCCTGGAGAGCCGCGGCGCGCGCGGCCCGGCGCTGGTAGCAGTGGCCGATCAGGAGGTAGGAGGAGAGGCCCACCAGCTCCCAGAAGAGGTAGAGCTGGACGTAGTTGTTGGAGATGAGGAGTCCTATCATCGCCAGGTAGAAGAGATGGAAGACCAGGAAGAAGCGCGCGAAGCCAGGGTCCCCCCGCATATAGCCCGAGGCGTAGACGTGGATCAAGCCCCCCACGACCGAGACCATGGCCAAGACGGAGGCTGAGAGGCCGTCCAGGCGCACCCCGAAGGAGAGGCTCCACTCCCCGGCCGCCATCCAGGTGGCGAGGGGGACGTCGATGCCCCAGCCCGAGTAGACCCGGGCCGCCAGGGAGAGGCTGGCCGCGGCGACCACGGCGCAGGAGGCCAGGATGGGCCAGTGGGTCCACTGCGGCTTCCAGGGCCTCAGCAGGAAGAAGCCCGCCAGGAGGGCCGCCGCTGGGGCCGCGAGGAGGAGGGTGACGGAGAGCGGGATCACGACTAGCCCCGAAGCTCCCTGAGGACCCTCGCGTCTAGGGGCCCTCCGGCCTGGTGCATCCTGAGGATCAGGGAGAGCCCGACCACGGCCTCGGCGGCAGCCACCGCGATGATCAGAAGCACCGCGGCCAGGCCCTCGGGATCGCCGAAAAGCCCCGCGGCATGGACGAGGCTGATGTTGACCGCGTTGATCATCAGCTCCAGGCCCAGGAGCATGGCCAGGAGCTCGCGCCTCAGGATCAGCATGACCAGCCCCGAGGCGAAGAGGAGGCCCGTGATCCCCCAGATGGCTCCCGTCACCCCGCGCTCCTTTTCTTGCCGCTCACCAGGGAAAGCCCGGCCAGAAACAGGAGTAGGCCCACGGCCTCGGTCGCCACCGCATGGGACTCGAAGAGCACCTGGCCCACCTGGGACTCCACGGCCAGGGTGCGGCCCAGCCCCCCTGAGGGCGGGCCCCCGCGCGCCACAATCAAGGCGATCTCCAGGAAAGGCAGCAGGAACCCGGCGGCAGCCACGGGCCAGGGCAGGGCCAGCCGGCTCCATCTCTCGCCGGCGGAGGAACCCGCCGCCATGATCGCGACCACGATCAGGACCATGACGGCCCCCGCGTAGATCATGACCTGCAGGAAGGCCAAGAGCGGGGCTCCGGAAAGGAAAAACAGAACGGCAACCTGGAGGAGGACGGCCAGGAGGCAGACGGCGGCCACGTAGAGAGAGCGTTGCAGGACCATAAGCCCCGCGAAAAAGGCCGCGCCGAGCCCGGCAAGCCCCAGGGCGAGCTGCGCCATAGTTCGAGAATGATTCTATGTTTTTTCCGCCTGACCACCAAGGCCGGCCAGGCGGTCGGGCGGAAATCCTCGCGGGTCAGCTCAGCCCCGCGGG
>CAYLZQ010000156.1:0-5424 GCA_964388045.1 uncultured Elusimicrobia bacterium
TCCCGTCCTCCTGGAGGGAGCGCATCCCTTTGGCCCTCAGGGACCTGCTGATCTCGTCCGCGGGGGACCCGGAGACGATCCAGGCGCGGATCTCCTCCGTGACCTCCAGCCACTCGTAGATCGCCAGGCGCCCGGTGTAGCCTATGTTGAAGCAGTCCGGGCAGCCGATGGAGGCGCGGAAGGAGGACCCTGGCCTCAGGGAGTCTCCCAGGAGAGCGAGCTCCTCGGGGCGGGGAGGAACCTCGCGCTTGCACCGGGAGCAGAGGATGCGGACCAGCCTCTGGGCCAGGACCCCGGAGAGGGCCGCGGCCAGGAGGAAGGGCGGGACCTTCATGTTGAGCAGGCGCGCGACCGTCCCCACCGCGTCCTTGGTGTGCAGGGTGGAGAGCACCAGGTGCCCCGTGACGGCCGCCTGGACCGCGATCTCCGCTGTCTCCATGTCGCGGATCTCCCCCACCAGGATCACGTCGGGGTCCTGGCGCAGGATGGCCCGCAGGCCGGCCGCGAAGGTAAGCCCGATCTTGGGGCTGGTCTCGGTCTGGGTGATCCCCTCCAGGCGGTACTCGATGGGATCCTCCAGGGTCACTATGTTCTTCTCCTGGGTGTTGATCTGGTTCAAGGCCGCGTAGAGGGTGGTGGTCTTGCCGCTCCCCGTGGGGCCGGTGACCAGGAGGAGCCCGGTGGGGCGGGCCAAGAGCTTCTGGAAGGAGGAGGAGATTCCCTGTGGCATCCCCAGCTCCGAGAGGCGGCGTATCCCCTTGGTGTGGTCGAGGATCCTCACCACCACCTTTTCCCCGAAAAGGCTCGGCAAGGTCGAGATCCTCATGTCCACCCCCCTCCCCTTGTGGAGGTGCCGGATGTGACCGTCCTGGGGAAGACGGCTTTCCGTGATGTCGAGGCGGGAGAGGATCTTGACGCGCGCGACCAGGGCCGCGTGAAAGTCCCTGGGGAAGGTCTTGCGCACCCGCACCGAGCGCTCGCTGGGCTCGAGGTGGATGTCGCTGGCCCCCTCCTCGATGGACTCGGCGAAGAGCCCCTCCACCGCGTCGATCACCGAGAGCTCGTCCGCCCCCTGGACGCGGGCGGCCGCCCCCTCCGCGGCCGCAGCGCCGGCCCCTGGCCCAGCGGGAGCCGGGTCCTTGGCGTAGAGCCGCGCGATCGTCTCGAAGAGGTTGGCCCGGGTGGTGAGGATCGGCATCACCCTCATCCCGGTCACAGAGGCCACGGTGTCCATGGCCACCAGGTCCATGGGGTTGAGCACCCCCAGGAGGAGCCCGTCGGGGAGCCTGCGGATGGGGGCGACCAGGAACTCCCGCGCGAGCCTCTCCGGCACGAGCTTGCCCGCCTCGGGGTCCAGGAGCCCGCGGAAGGTCTCGAAGTAAGGGATCATCTGGCGGACGCTCAAAGCCTTGAGGAGCTTCTCCTCGCTGGTCACCCCCATGGAGACCAGGACCTCCGGGAGGTTCCTCTGCTGGGGGTCGCACCGGGGCAGGGCGAGGGCGAGCTGCTCCTCGGTGACCACGCCCAGCCTCCTCAGGAGCTCCGCCAGGGTGACCTGCCTGGGATTAAGGGTTTCCTCAGCCACCTTCCCCCTCCGCCAGAAGGCCATCCACCCGGCGCACGAGCTCCTCGCAGTCGAAGGGCTTGACCACGAAGGCGCGCGCCCCCAGCTCCTCGGCGCGTCTCCTGTCCTGCCTGCCCTCCGAGGCGGAGAGGATGAGGATCCTGGTCCCGTTCATGCCGGAGCTGCGCCTCATCTCCTCCATGACCACGAAGCCGTCCTTGGGCGGCAGGTGCAGGTCCAGGACCAGGAGGTCCGGCTTCTCGGCCAGGACCAGGCGCAGGGCCTCGTCCGCGTCCTTGGCCACGAAGACCGAGTGGCCCCTCTCCCTCAAAAGGAACCCGAGGAGGTCGGCCATGACCACGTCGTCGTCCGTGACGACGATCTTCTTGCTCCCGGCGACTTGGCTCATTCGCAAGCTTCCGTCGAACCCATAGTCTCTCGTCTAAAAAGTCATCCACCAACTGTCGTCAACGACAGTTGGAAAATGCGCTCATTCTTGGGGCTTCGATAGAAGTATAGGCTTGTTTTCCGCCAATTTCAAGGCCGGGGAAATGAGCGCCCTAAAAAGTCAAGACCGCTGCGCCGCGGATCGAACCGGCCTTGAGCCGGATGAGGGCCTCGCCGGCCTCCTCCAGGCTGAAGACCTCGGCCTCGATCTTGACCGGCACCCTCTCGGCCAGGGAGAGGAGCTCCTCCGCGTCCCGGCGCGTGGCCGCGGTCACCGAGCGCAGGACCCTTTCCCCATAGAGGAGGGAATAGGGCATCTCCGGTATCCGGTCCAGGTGGATCCCGGCCAGGGCCAGTGTCCCTCCTCTCTTGAGCCGGGAGAGGGCCGCGGGGATGAGGGCCCCGGCAGGGGCGAAGGCGACGGCCCTGTCCAGGAGGCCGGGAGGCTCCTCCTCGATGGTCCCTGTCCAGGAGGCTCCCAGGCTCCTGGCCAATTCGCGGTGCTCCTGGCCGCGGGTAAAGACCCAGGCCTCAAGCCCCATGTCTCTGGCGACCTGGAGGGCTATGTGGGCCGAGGCCCCGAAGCCGAAGAGGCCCAGGGTCTCCCCGGGCCGCGGCCCCGTCATCTTGAGGGCCCGGTAGCCGATGATCCCGGCGCAGAGGAGGGGAGCGGCCTGGACGTCGGAGCGGGACTCCGGGATCTTGAAGCAGAAGGCCTCCGGGGCCAGGACGAACTCAGCGTAGCCACCGTCCGAGTGGTAGCCGGTGAAGCGGGCCAGCTCGCAGAGGTTCTCGTCCCCGCGCCCGCAGAACTCGCAGGCCCCGCAGGCCTCCTGGAGCCAGGCAAGCCCCACCCTCTCCCCCGCCCGGAAGCGCCGGGCCACAGGGCCAAGGGCATCCACAGTTCCCGCGATCTGATGGCCGGGCACCAGGGGCAGCCTGGGGAGGGGCAGCTCCCCCTCTATCTCGTGGAGATCAGTGCGGCAGAGGCCGCAGGCCCGGACCCGGATGCGGATCAGGCTTCCCGTCGGCTCCGGGACCGGGAGCTCCCTCGCCTCGAGGGGGCGGGATTCTATGGGAGCGGGAGCCTTCAGGACCAGGCCGCGCATGATCAGGGCTTGCGCCCTTTGTAGAAAGACAGGGTCCCGAAGAGGGTCATGCGCCGGGAGCTCTCGGTGACCCCCGCGAAGCCGGCCTCCTGGATCAGGCCGGGCAGGGCTCCCTCCGCGTTGTCCGCGGTCGTCTCGAAGCCGTCCAAGGCCTGGACCAGCAGGAAGGCCGCGCGCATGAGCGGGTTCTGGGCCTTGCCCCAGTCCGCGAGGTGCAATTCCCCTCCCGGCCTCAGCACGCGGCGCGCCTCGGCCAGGGCCTTGCGCTTGTCCTCGCGCCTGAGATGGTGGAAGAGGAGGCTGGAGAGGACCCTGTCGAAGCTGCCATCGGGATAGGGCAGGGCCGAGGCCAGGCCCTCCACCCAGCCAATCCCGAGGCCGGCCCGGGAGGCCTTCCTGCGGGCCAGCTCCAGGATCTCGGGGTCCCCGTCCAAGCCCGAAACCTCGGCCCCCGGGTGCCTCTCCTTGATCATGAGGGTCAGGGTGCCGGTGCCGCAGCCCAGATCCAGGACGCGCTGGCCGCTCCGGATGGCGGCCTCCGTGATGAGATCCTCCTTGAACCGGCGCTCGCGCAGGGTCAAGCGGACGAGGGGATCATAGAACCGGGTCAGCCAGCGCAGTCCCAGGGCCGGGACGTATTCCTGGCGCGCCCCCATCTCAACTCTCGAGACGCCGACGAGACAGGGGCTGGGCCAGGTCCCGGGGCGCAAAGACGGCCGCGAGGATGAGGCCGGCAAAAGGTTTCATGCTGTTTTCCCCAGGGCAGCTTCGACTTCTTTGGCTCCCGCCAGAATCATCTTATCATATGCCGGCAGCCCCAGAATTGGTAGAATGTCGTCGCAGCGGTGCGATAGCCAAGTGGTCCAAGGCGACGGTCTGCAAATACATGGGCCACAGCTCTCTGCGGATGCTCCAGCGCTATGCCCACGTTAACAAGGGCATCTGGCGCTCGACCATCCAGCTCCTGGGGCGAGACGGGCTCTTGACAAACCAGCCGAAAGGCGTTAAAATATGATCACTTGCTCCCCACTCGACTTGCCGAAAGGCCCGGGTGGGGTTATTTTTTAGGGTTGATTCATGTCCGCTGATCCAGCCGCCAAACGAGCCGTTGCCTTCGTAGACGGCCAGAACCTGTTTCATTCGGCGCGGGAAGCCTTCGGGTACAATCACCCGAACTACGACATAAAGGCCTTGGCGGAGTCGATATGCCGCTCCAAGGGCTGGCAATTGGCCCAGGCTCGGTTTTATACCGGAATACCGGACCCTTCGGACAACGCCCAGTGGCATCGTTTCTGGATCGCCAAGCTGTTGTCCATGAGCCGGACCGGCGTTTATACCTTTAGCCGCCCGCTCCGCTACCGCCATAAGACCATCCAGCTGGCCGACGGGAAAGAACACTCCGTTCTGACCGGTGAAGAGAAAGGCATAGATCTCCGGCTCGCTCTTGACGTCATCCGTTTGGCTCACAAGAAGGAATACGACGTGGCGCTGATCTTCAGCCAGGATCAGGACCTGTCCGAGGTCGCGGAAGAAATCCGCGCCATTAGGCGGGAGCAAAACCGTTGGCTTAAGATCGCCAGCGCTTTCCCGCAGAGCCCGATGTCCCGCAACCGCAGAGGAGTCAACAAGACCGATTGGGTTCCTATAGACAAGAAGACCTACGACGCCTGTCTGGACCCCAGGGATTATCGGAAAGCTCTGCTGGAAGAAGGGACCCCTTAAACATGCGGATTGGCACTACGTAAACACTACGCTCTGATTTTAAGCACATCGCAAAATAGCAGTTTGTCATCGATATGGTGCGATAGCCAAGCGGTCCAAGGCGACGGTCTGCAAAACCGTTATTCGCGGGTTCGAATCCCGCTCGCACCTCCGGTTTATTTCCCTGAGCCCTTGTCTTTCTCGGCCTTCTTCCTGAGGTAGTCCTCGTAGGAGTTCCCGGCCGCGCAGTCCTCGCCGGTGAGGGCCACCGAGGCGACGGAAGAGATCGCGTATTTTTTCCTCTCCCCGCTCCCCTTGAGGACCAGCTCGATGAAGTTGTCCTCCGGGAGCCTGGGATCGTCGTACTGGCGGTTGAAGAGGTAGCCCTCCACTCTCCCCCCGTCCTTAAGGGCGATGGTCACGTGGCCGCGGAAGTCGTAGGCCGCCTCGATCTGGTCCTTGAGCTCCTGGCTCGTCATGGGGACTCTCCTGAGCCGGAAGCCTGCCCCGGGGAGTAGAGCTCCTCGAACTCGGCCTCGAAGCCGGCCAGGTCCGCGCGACTGTTGGAAAAGACGAGGTTCTCGAAGCTGTTGAACTCCGCGT
>CAYLZQ010000157.1:0-5390 GCA_964388045.1 uncultured Elusimicrobia bacterium
AGCGCTGGGGCGCGGTCTTTGACCGCACGCCGGACGGCCGGATTCTTCAGCGCGCCTTTGGCGGCCACAAGTACAAACGCCTGGCTCATGTGGGCGACCGGACGGGTTTGGAGATGATCCGCACCCTCCAAGACAAAGGGGTCGCCTCGAGCCTCGAAGTCTACATGGAATGCGCGATTGCCCGCCTGATAAAAAACAACGGCCGCATTGCCGGAGCTTTCGGATACTGGCGCCCGACGGGCCGCTTGGCGGCGTTCAAGGCCAAGGCCGTGGTCTTGGCCACGGGCGGGATCGGCCGGATGTTTCACGTCACCTCCAACTCGTGGGAATACACCGGAGACGGGCATGGAATGGCCCTGGAGGCCGGAGCCCTCTCCTCCGAGGAGGCCTTGAGGCTCCTCTTTGAGCCGGGCTTCTCGACCGCCCGCTCGGCGACCGAGCTCTCGGGCCGGGGCATGGGCCTGGCGATCGTGCGCGAAGCTGTCCTCAAGCTTCAAGGGAGCGCGGAGCTTTGTCCCCGGGAGGCCGGCCTGCGGGTGCTCCTCTCGGTCCCCATCTCCCTGGCCACGCGCCGGCTGCTTCTGGTCTCCTGCCGAGGCCGGAGCTTCGCCTTCCCCGCCCACGCCGTGGAGGGAGTCCGGCGCATCAAGTTCTCCGAGATGGAGAGCCTGCAGGGCGGTCCCGCCGTGCGCTGGGAGGGCCAGGCCCTGCCGCTTCTTGCCCTCGCAGAGCTCCTCGGCCTGGGAGAGGGGAGAGTCGAGACTCATGGCCAGAGCCTCTCCTTCGCTGTCCTCAGGGCCGGGGAGAAGAGGATCGCCCTGGCCGTGGACTCCCTCCTCGAGGTCAGGGAGGACCTGGTGCTCGAGGCCCCCCCGTTTAGGGGAGGCCGGCAGGGAGGAGCCATTCTCCTTGAGGACGGCTCCCCGGCCCTGGTCCTAAACCCCGTGGAGCTCCTGGAGGCCTCCCAGGCTGCCAAGAGCCTCGCCACCGAGGAGCCCAGCCCCAAGGCCGAAGCCCCCTCCATCCTGGTCGTGGACGACTCGATCACGACCCGGGCCCTTGAGAGGGGGATCCTCCAGGCCCACGGCTACCAGGTGCGCCTGGCCGTGGACGGGGAGGAGGCCCTCTCGCAGCTCCGCCTGGAGCGGCCGGACCTGGTGATCGCGGACGTCAAGATGCCCCGGATGGATGGATTCGCCCTGATCGAGCAGATGAAGAGGGACCAGGGCCTCTCCCGCATCCCGGTGGTCCTGGTCACCTCCATGGAGAGCCGGCAGGACAAGGAGAAGGGCCTGGCCCTGGGGGCCGAGGCCTACCTGGTCAAGAGGAAATTTGATCAGCAGGACCTCTTGGAAACAGTGCGGCAGCTATTAGGAGGCCCCCTCGGCGCAGGCGCCCGTCTTTCTTCCGGCGCGGCAGAGGTCATTGGGGGCCGTCGAGGAGGCGTTTTATGAGGAAAATCCGGGTCATGATCGTGGAGGACTCCCCGGTGGTGAGGGAGCTCCTCAGGCATCTGGTGGGCCAAGACCCGCGCCTGGAGGTGGCGGCAGCGCTGGGGAGCGCGGAGGAGGCCCTGGGGCTGCTCTCCAAGGTCTCCCCGGACGTCATCTCCCTCCACATCCGCCTGCCGGGAATGGACGGCCTGGAGGCCACCCGCCGCATCATGTCCGAGAGGCCGACCCCGATCGTGGTGGTTTCCGCGAGCGTCGAGTCCGAGGACCTCAGGATCGCGATCAACGCCCTGAGGGCCGGGGCCCTGGCCATCGTGGAGAAGCCGGCGGGGGCCGGCCACAGGGACTACGAGTCCCTGGCGGAGAGTCTCTGCACCCAGCTCGCGATCATGAGCGAGGTGAGGCTCGTGCGCCGGAGGGCAGAGCCCCGGCGCAGGCCCCCCCTCTTGCCCCGCCCCTTCGGCCCCTTCCAGGCCCTGGGCCTGGGGAGCTCCACCGGCGGGCCGGGGGCCCTGGCCAGGATCCTGGGAGAGCTCCCCTCGGACTTCCCGATCCCCATCCTCGTGGTCCAGCACATGGCCCCCTCCTTCATGGAGGGCTTCGCCTCCTGGCTGCGGAGCGTGGCGCCCCAGGCCGTCTCCCTGGCCTGTGACGGGGAGCTGCCCCTGCCCGAGCACGTCTACGTGGCCCCTGCCGAGAGGCACCTGCGCCTTGCGAGGGGCCGCCTCCGGCTCGGGGAGGATCCCCCGGTCTCAAGCCAGAGGCCCTCGGCCAGCGTCCTCTTCGAGTCCATGGCCTGCCTGGGGCCCAGGGCCCTGGGGGTGCTCCTCACCGGGATGGGGGAGGACGGGGCCCAGGGGCTCTTGGAGCTGCGCGGGGCCGGGGGCCACACGATCGTCGAGGACGAGAGCACCGCGGTCGTCTACGGGATGCCGGGGGCCGCGGCGAGGCTGGGAGCCGCCTGCGAGAGCCTCCCGCTGCCCGAGATCGCCCCCAGGATCCTGGAGCTCATCGGAATCGCGGAGGCCGCCTGAGATGGAGCCCCAGAAGATCATGGTCGTGGAGGACTCCCAGACCCAGAGCCTGAGCCTCAAGCGCGCCCTGGAGAAGGAGGGCTGGGAGGTCCGCTGCTCCTCCTCCGGCGAGGCCGCCCTGGAGGAGCTCAACTCCAGGATCTTCGACCTGATCGTGGTGGATTACCGCCTTCCAGGCATAGGCGGCGACGAGCTCTGCCGGCGCCTCCAGATGAACTTAAACACCCGGGGCATCCCGATCCTGATGCTGACCGCGGAGGAGACGCAGGCCGCCCAGCTCCGGGGGCTCGAGAGCGGGGCGGACGACTACGTGCCCAAATCCGCGGACGAGGGCATCCTCCTTTTGCGCATCCGGGCCCTCCTGCGCAAATCCAGGGTCCAGTCCTTCTTCCTGGGGCGGGGGGAGCCTCCCTTCCGGCAGGCGAGGCTCCTCGCCATAGACGACAGCCCCACCTACCTCGCCTACCTCTCCCATGAGCTGGGGCGCGAGGGCTACCGGGTGGAGCCCGCGGCCAACGGAGCGGAGGGCATCGCGCGGCTCTCGCGGGAGAGCTTCGACGCCGCCCTCGTGGACCTGATGATGCCCGAGATGGACGGGGTCGAGGTCTGCCGCCGCATCAACTCCAGGCGACTGAGGACAGACAACCCGATCGTGGTCCTGATGCTCACCGCCCGGGAGACCAAGGAGGACATGACCCGGGGACTCCAGGCCGGGGCGGACGACTTCGTGGGCAAGTCCAGCGACATCGCCGTCCTCAAGGCGAGGATCGGGGCCCTCCTGCGCCGCAAGTTCCTGCAGGAGGAGAACCAGAAGATATTGACCGAGCTCAAGGAGAGGGAGCTCCAGGCCCTCCGGGAGCGGGCCCAGAAGGAGGCGGCCCAGGCCAAGGCCGCCCTGGCCGAGAAGCTCGAGAGGACGGCCTCCGAGCTCTCGGCCGCCAACAAGGAGCTCGAGACCTTCACCTACTCGGCCTCCCACGACCTGCGCGCCCCCCTGCGCGCGATCGCCGGCTTCTCCCGCATCCTCATGGACGAGCACTCCGGGCGCCTGGACGCCGAGGCCCGAAGGCTGCTTTCGGTCATCCGCGACAACACCCTCAAGATGGGAAGGCTCATAGACGAGCTCCTCCATTTCTCGCGCCTGGGCCGAGGGGAGTTGTCCTCCTCCGAGATCCCCATGCGCGGGCTCGTGGAGTCGGTCTGGGAGGAGCTCCTGGCACAGGAGAGCCGCCGCCCGGCCCTAAGGCTTGAGGAGCTTCCCCAGGCCTGGGGAGACCCGGGCATGATCAGGCAGGCTCTGGTCAACCTCCTTTCCAACGCCCTCAAGTTCACGCGAAAAAAAGAAAAGGCCGCGGTCGAGGTCGGAGGCAAGGCCCAGGACGGGGAGAACGTCTACCACGTCAAGGACAACGGAGCCGGCTTCGACATGAAATACGCGGACAAGCTCTTCGGGGTCTTCCAGAGGCTCCACGGCGAGGAGGAGTTCGAGGGGACCGGGGTGGGCCTGGCCATCGTCCAGAGGGTGATCCTCCGCCACGGGGGCAGGGTCTGGGCCGAGGGCAAGGTGGGCGAGGGGGCGAGCTTCTACTTTACCCTGCCCGCCGGGAGAGGCGTCCCATGAACCACCTGGACGTGGAGATCCTCCTGGTCGAGGACAACCCCAGCGACGCTGAGATGACCCTGCGGGTCCTCAAGAAGCACCACCTGGCCAACAGCATCCTGCACGTCAAAGACGGGGCCGAGGCCCTGGACTACGTCTTCGGCACCGGCCCCTTCGCCGGACGCAGGGCTGAAAACGGGCCCAGGGTGATCCTCCTCGACCTCAAGCTCCCGAAGGTGGACGGCCTTGAGGTCCTGCGCCGGATCAAGTCGGAGGAGCGCACCAAGACGATCCCGGTCGTGGTCCTGACCTCATCCAAGGAGGAGAAGGACGTGGTGGAGAGCTACCAGCTCGGGGTCAACAGCTTCGTGGCCAAGCCAGTTGATTTCGACAGCTTCGTCGGGGCTGTCACTGAGCTGGGCCTCTACTGGCTCCTCCTCAACCAGCCGCCCAGGAAGCCATGAAAGAGCCGAGCGCCGCCGGCAACAACCACAGGGAAGTCCGGATCCTCGTCGTAGAGGACGTGGAGGCGGACGCCGAGCTCCTCGAGCGGGAGCTCCTCCGAGCGGGACTGCGCTTCTCGGCCAGGCGCGTCAGCTGCGAGGAGGAGTTCCGCAAAGACCTCGAGGAGTTCAAGCCCGACCTCATCCTCTCGGACTACACCCTCCCCGGCTTCGACGGCCGGGCCGCCCTCGCGATCGCCAGGCAGAAGCACCCGGAGCTCCCCTTCATCTACGTATCGGGCTCCATAGGGGAGGAGAGGGCCATCGCGGCCTTGAGGGACGGGGCCACGGACTACGTGATCAAGGACCGGCTCACGAGGCTTGGGCCCGCAATCGAGAGGGCCCTGAGGGAGGCCAAGCGCGCCAGGGAGCACAGGCGCCTGGAAGAGGAGCTCCTCCAGTCCGATAAGCTGGCCGCCGTCGGGCAGTTGATCGGGGGGGTCGCCCACGAGCTCAACAACCCGCTCACCTCCATCCTCGGCCACGTCCAGCTCCTCATGATGGAGACCCCCCAGCAGACCCAGCTCCACCAGGACCTCGCCGTGATCCTGCGCGAGTCCCTGCGCTGCTCGCGCCTGATCAAGAGCCTGCTCGCCTTCGCCCGAAAGCACGAGCACCAGCTCAGGGACTCGGACCTAAACGCCCTGGCCTCCGAGATCCTTGAGCTCAAGACCTACGACTTGAGGCGCGCCCAGATCACCCTGGTCCAGGACCTCGCCCCGGAGCTTCCCCCGGTCTTCGTGGACCCCCACCAGATCCAGCAGGTGCTCCTCAACCTCTTGAACAACGCGGAGCAGGCCAT
>CAYLZQ010000158.1:0-5348 GCA_964388045.1 uncultured Elusimicrobia bacterium
GCCCAGTCCCTTAGGGCCTCGAGAAAGGCCTTGCGCCTCTCAGCCCGGCCGTTTTTTGCCCCCTGCCCGCGGAAGCCCATGAGCCCCTGCTCCGGGGACCGCTCCGCCTCCCGGCTGCCGAGGTTGGAGGTCATGACGATGAGGGTGTCCTTGAAGAGGACCCTGCGCCCCTGGGCGTCCTTCATCTCGCCCTCGTCGAAGGCCTTGAGGAGCATGTCGTAGATGTCCGGATGGGCCTTCTCGATCTCGTCCAAGAGCACCACGGAGTAGGGGTGGCGGCGCACCTGCTCCGTGAGCTGCCCGGCGTCCTCGTAGCCCACGTAGCCGGGAGGGGCTCCCTTGAGGGAGCTCGCGTAGTGCTTCTCCTTGAACTCCCCCATGTCTATGCGCACCATCTGGCTCTCGGAGCCGAAGAGGAACCTGGCCAGGGCCTTGGCGAGCTGGGTCTTTCCCACCCCCGTGGGGCCCAGGAAGAGCATGACCCCCATGGGCTTGCGCGGGTCCTTGAGGCCCTGGCGGGCGCGCAGTAGGATGTTGACGACCTCTCGCACGACCTCATCCTGCCCCACGAGCTCGCGCGTGATCTCCTCGTACATCCCCCTGAGCCTCTCGGCCTCCTCCGCTGTCACGGCCCCGGCCGGGATCCCCTTGAGCAGGGTGATCTCAGCCGCCAGGTCCGCCAGGGTCATCTCCCGGCTGTGGGAGCGGCCGGCCGCCTCCTCCCTGGCCGCCTGGAGCTTCAAGCGCGAGGCCGCGGCGTCCAGGAGCTTGATGGCGGACCCCGGGAGCTGCTGGTTCTGGATGTAGCGGGCGGCCAGCTCCGCGGCGGAACGGGCCAGGGCCTTGGGGATGCGCACCCCGTGGAAGCTCTCGTACCAGGGCAGGCTCCCGGCCACGATCGTGGCCGCCTCCTCAAGGCTCGGAGTCTCGAGCAGGACCTCCCCCAGGCGCCGGGCCAGGGCCGGGTTTTTCTCCACTCGCTTGCGGTAGTCGTCCAGGGTGGTGGCTCCGATCGCCCTGAGCTCCCCCTTCTGGAGCGGGCCCATGAGCATCTGGGAGGCATCCATCGCCCCCTCGGCGTTTCCAGCCCCCACCAGGAGGTGGAACTCGTCCATGAAGACAAGGACCCTGAGCCTGGACTCGTTGGCCTCCCGGATCTCCGCGAGGATCTTCTTGATGCGCTCCTCGAATTCCCCGCGGTACTTGGTCCCGGCCACTATTCTTCCCATGTCCAGCTCGAAGATGTTGACGCCCCTGAGGGTGGGATAGCGCCCCTGGACTATCGCCTGGGCCAGGCCCTCGACCAGGGCGGTCTTGCCCACCCCTGACTCCCCCAGGATCACCGGGTTGTTGTTCCTGGCCTGCCCCAGGATCGCGACCATCCTGTCCATCTTGTCCCTGCGGCCGACGTGCGGCGGGAGCTTGCCTTGGACGGCCAGGCGAGCGTAGTTGATCCCGAACTCGTTGAGGGCCTTGAAGTCCTTGTCGTCCTCCCCGATCAGATCGAAGTTTTTCGTCCCGGGGCCTGGCTTTTCCTCGGGAATCTCCTCGATCCCTTCCTTGGGTTTTTCTTCCGGGGAGGTCTTCTCCTGGTCCTCCCCCTCGGGCCCCAGGCCCTCGACGAATTCCTGGAAGACCCTGATCCATCTCGAGCCCGGCTGGGAGCGAGTGAAGCTTGTGACGACCTTGAGGAGCCAGGCATGGGTGCCGTGGTCCAGGGTCTGCGGGGCCTGGCTCCTTGAGAAGTAGGAGCGCGAGATCCAGTCCTGGGCCCAGGCCACGAGGTGGCGGATTTCCATGGCTTTTTGGTCTTCCTTCAACTTTGAGAGCTCCCTGTCGTAGCGGCCCAGGACCTCCGAGAGCATCTCCAGGGCCACGTTGCTCTTGAGGAGGATGGCCTGGGCTCGCCCATGAGGCTGGACCCCTGATTCCTGGAAGGAGAGGTAGTACTCCGCAAGGGCCCTGTCGAGGAGGGTCAGAGCCCGGGCATGGGACTCGAGAGGGTTCTCCTTGGGCCGGGCGTTGAGGATCCTGAGCCCGCGCAGGGCGTGCCTGTTGGCCCTGTAGAGGGTGCTGCCCCCGTCTGGTTTCCCGGCCTGCTCCGCGATGTCCGTGTAGAGGTAGATCCCGCGCGAGAAGGCCGCGATGCGGCCTTCCTCGGAGAGCTTCCGAAGGACCCGGGCCAGGGCCTCCGGGTCCCCGTCGAGGACCTTCCCGGTGATCTTGAGCTGGAGCTCCTCTGGGATGAAGTCCCCTGGCTTGAGCCTGGCCGCGAGCTCGGCCAGGAAGCGTTCGTCCTCCGGGTCCTGGCTTTGCCGGCTGGAGTCGCCCCTGAGCCGGCCCAGCATCAGGAGGGGAAGAAGGGGAGCCGGGGACCAGCCCAGGGCATGGAGGGTCCAGCCCAGGGCCAGGAGCCCTGCCGCCGCCGCCACCTTGGGCAGGGCCCAGCGCAGGGCCTTGCCAAAGCCGGCTTTCCAGGCCTTGGGCAAAGGCCGGCTTTGCAGGAGGGCTCGACTCTTATTAGAGGAAAGGCCGGCTGGAGCCAGTCCTGGCTGGTGAGCTTGGACTGAGGGCAGGGAGGGCTCCTCCAGGGCTTGCCGTGGCGCTGTTTCTCCCTCGAAGTGCTTGCCTGCCTCTGACCTCAAGGCAGCGGCCGAGGGCCGGCCCTCCTGGAGCCGCCGCGCCTGTTCCGCTGCGAGCCTGAGGGACTCGATGCGGGGCAGGGTCTGGGGCCGCGCCGCCACTTTGCCGATAGCGGCGAAGGGCTCCGGGATGGAGGGGATGGGAAGTCCTTTCCAGCCCGGGGTTTGGGGGATCGCCATTCTCCCCGAGACCCTGAGAACCTGGGGGTTGACCCTGGGGCCGGGGCTGGAGGCTTTTGTGGCTGCCAGGGCTTCCCAGGCCTGGGGGCCTGGGGAAGCCAGGATGAGGACGGGCAGGAGGAGCCGCGCGGTTGCGCGCAAGAACCTGGATGCTCCCTGTCCTCTCTTCATAGGCCTGGCCGCCATTATAGTGAATGCCCTGGAATGGGATGCGGGCCCATGGGGCCATTTCGAGGCAAGAAAAGGCCCTAAGGCTTTGCGCGCCTTAAGGCCTAGCCGGTCTGGGCCCTACGGCCTACCCGAGAGGCCTGACTTGGCGTCCTTACGGGGCCAGGACACGTTCTTGAAGCGCCTGTGGACCCAGAGCCATTGGCTGGGGGTCTCTCGAATCCAGGCCTCGATCCTGCCCAAGAGGATCTCCGCCACTTTCCCGGGATCGTTGAGAGCCTCCCCCAGGGCCAGCGCGGGCTCCATGACCACGCGGAGCACTCCTTTCTCGTCGCGGCGCTGCAGGACAGGAACGATGGCCGCCCCGGTGCGCTGGGCCAGTGGGCCCACCGCTCCCAGGGTGTCCACCATGATCCCGAAGAAGCGGGCCGGGATCCCGGCTGGAGGGGCCGCGTACTGGTCCAGGACGAAGCCTATGGACTCGCCGTTTCCCAAGCCCTTCATGACGGCGGGCATGGTGCGGGGCTGGAGGGCGCAGCGCACGTTGACGGAGGCCCTGGCCTCCTCGATCTTTCTATGGAGCCAGCCTGGCTTCAGGCGCCTGGTCACCATGGTGATGGGGATTCCGTGCAGGCCCCCGATGGCGGCCATCATCTCCCAGTTGGCCAGGTGCGCTGACACGAAGAGCACCCCCCTTCCCTTGTCGTGGGCCAGCTTCCAGTTCTCGAAGCCCTCCAGGACCGCGATGCGCCGGGCATAGGCCCTGTAGTGCCCTGGGATGGGGGAGAACATGTGGAGCAGCTCCAGGGCGAGGATCCCGTAGTGCTCGTAGTTCTTCCTGAGAAGCCTTTGGCGGGCCTCCTCCCCGAGCTCGGGCAGGCAGAGCCTGATGTTCTCGCAAGCGATCCTCCTGCGCCTGGGGTCCAGGAGGAGAAGAAACCGCCCCAGCCAGGGCCCCAGCCGAAGCTCCCAGGAGCGGGGCAGGAGGGAGGCGGCAAGCCCTGCCCCATGGAGGGCGGGCCAGAGGAGGGCCGAGAGTAGGGGATTCAACGAGGTAATGACCCGCCTCCCACGCGGGGGAGGCGGGTCGTCACCTATTTTCGCTTATTTTGGCTCTTGGATCAATGCTGGCTTAACGAAGCCCCAAGACCAGCTTCAGGGCGACGTCGACTTCCCTCATTTTTTGCTCAGAAACGGCTCCAGCAGGAAACGCCGCTCCGGCCCGGTTGAGGAACCTGGAGTGGTCGAGCGATCTTAGCTGGAAACAGAGGAAAACGGTGTCCCTGGGAAGCCCGGTCTCGCGGGCGGAAACCCGCACGTTGACCGGGTAATCGCGCGGGACATGGGCCGAATCCGTCCCGACCACGACAGTCACGACCAAGGGCTGCCGGTTGACGGCGTCGTCGGAGACCACGAGGACAGGCCTGCTTCCGGCTTGCTCGCGGCCCTTGATGGGATTGAGATCGACTAAATAGATCTGGCCTCGGCGAACCGAGTCGCTCATAGGCCGTCCGACTCCGCGGGCCGGAATTCCGCGGAGATCCTGTCCGATTGCTTCATGAGGGCCGGGTCCTGGCCCATTCGCCGCATTTCCTTCTCAAATCTCAACCGGCTGTATTTTTCCACGAGCTCGGCCAGGGCCATATTCACTATACGATTGAGATTGTCGGAAAGTTCCGGAGGGACCAGGCTCCGGGCCAAGCCGACCAGTTCGGCGTCCAAATTGACGCTGCGGTGGACGCGCTTGGGTCTGTCGTAGGCCTTGGTTTTCATGTCAATATGATAACATAAAATAGGTTATTATTCAAGTGATAAAAATGATTACAGATTTGGAGCTTAGAACCGCACCCCGAAGGTGAAGTGGTGGGCGTTGTTGATGGCGCGCTTGACCGCGAGGGCGTAGTCCAGTGAGAACCTCTTCTCCGCGAGCCCGATCCCGAAGGTGAATGAGTCCAGGTCGCGGTTGAGGACGTAGCCGAACCTGAGCGCGGCCTGGGCCCCGGCTCCCAGGGGCATGCCCATCTCGAGGCCCAGGCCCGCCGCCAGGCGCTCCTCCCTGACCTTGATCCCGTCGGCCGTCAAGAGGAACCTGGTGAAGACGTAGGAGGCCTCCTGGAGCAGCCCCGCGCGCTCAAGGTCCAGGAGGTAGGCCGCCCCGAAGCGGGTGGTGAGGGGCAGGGGGTCCCCTTCCTTCTCGAACTTGACCTCAGGCCCCAGGTTCTGGGCCGAGGCCCCGAGGTTGAGGCCGGCCAAGGGGGTGCGCCAGAGGACCCCGGCGTCCCCCGCGTAGCCTCCGGTGCGGGCTTCGTCCGCGATCGTGAGCCTCTGTGGAGTCGGAGAGGATCTCGATAATGACGT
>CAYLZQ010000159.1:0-874 GCA_964388045.1 uncultured Elusimicrobia bacterium
GCCAGGAGCTCGTGATCACCTCCACGGGGGTGTGGAAGACTAGCAGCACTGCCGCGGCTGTGGGCCCCGAGGGCTCGGGCTCCACGGGACTCAACACCGCGCTTGCCTCGGCCAAGGTGGGGGAGCTCATCGGACGAGTCCAGCCCCCCTCCGGGGGGGCAAGCCCCTGGTTCAGGGTGGGATCCAGCGCGACCCTGAGCGTTCCCTTCGCCGGGCAGCTCGTCCTGGCCATGAACGACCTCGTGGGGGCCTACTTCGACAACTCGGGCAGCGTCCTGGCCGACTTCAGCGTCACGGGCTCCACCCTGGGGGCCCTGGGAGGCACCATTTTCTACGCGGGAGGGCTGGCAGGGAGCATGAGCGTGGGAGCCTTCAAGAACAGCATCCAGGAGGGGACCACGAGCCTCGCCCTCTCCCCTGGCACCACGGCCTATCCTTATTTGATCTCCGGCCTTCCCCCGGGATCCTACAAGACCAAGGCCCTGGTGCCGGGCACCAGCCACAAGGGGGACAGCGTGATCACGGCCGCGGTGGTGGTCGGCTCCACAGCCACCCTGGACCTCACTGTCTTTTTGGGGACCAACTCCATCGCGGGGACCCTCTCCTACTCCGGGGTCCAGGGCTTCGGAGACTTCTTCGTGGCCGTGGCGACCGATACCGAGTTTAAAGAGATATTCGGAGTCTCGTCCCAGCCGGCTGCGGGGGCCTACAGCCTCACGGAGCTCCCGGCCCCCAATACCTACTACGTGGCCGCATTCCGGGACGTCAACTTCAACACGCGCCCGGACGGACCAGAGCCCCTGGGCTTCTTCGGCTCCTCGACCGGCCCCATCATCATGCCGAAGATGATGACGGCGCTGAACGCGACGCCGAC
>CAYLZQ010000159.1:884-5283 GCA_964388045.1 uncultured Elusimicrobia bacterium
TCCTCGACCGGCCCCATCAGCCAGCTTGGGGACTTCGTGGTCAAGGTCTTTGTGCCCGTGGTGGGCGCTGTCACGGGCAAGGACATCACCCTTATAGACCGGGGAGCCATCAACGGCACGGTGACGGTCTCTTCCTCCGCGGCAGGAAGGATAGTCCTGCTGGCGGGGCGGGGTCTCCCAGGCTCCCCGGGCTTCTTCTTCGAGAACCGAAGATTCGAGAAGCTCTCCCCCCCCAATCCACCGGCGGGAGTTTTCTATCAAGTCGACCTCCTGCGGCCGGCCACTGATTACATCCTGCAGGCCTTCCTGGACTCCAACCTCAACGGGACCCTGGATTCAGGCGAGGCCTTTTTCCAGTCAGCCTCAGGCCTGGCTGTTCCCACGGGGGGAAACACCAACGTGAGCTTCTCCCTTCTCTCGGCCCCAGCCCCGCCTGCCGTCACGGGCTTCGCAGGGGCCGGGGCGTCCTTGGCCGTCAACTTCGCCTGGAACTCCGTCTCAGGGGCCTCCCAGTACGAACTCCGGAGCTCGACAAACGGAGTCCTCGCGACGGTGCTGAGCCCGGCCACCAGCTTCATCGAGGTCCTGCCGGCCAACACCTCCTCCCAGATCACCAGGATCACGGCCACAAACGCGACCGGCACCAGCTCCCCTGCGGACATCTCCCCTGCCTTCTCCCTGGCCGAGCCCCCGAGCGGCCTCTCGGTGAGCGCCGTGACCGAGAGCAGCGCGCTTCTTTCCTGGACTCCCGCCAATCCGGCCGGGACCCCCTTCGAGCTGCACCGGGCCACGGGAGCCGCGGGGCCAGGGGCCTTCTCCCTGGTTTTCACCACGACCTCCACCAGCCTCACCGACTCGGGGCTCAGTCCCGATACCACCTACTATTGGGAGGTGCGCGCGGTCAACGGCAATGGACTCAAGTCCGTTTTCAGCGCCGTGGTCTCCACCAAGACCCTCCCCTCGATCTCTCCCTCGATCGCTGGCTCCGTCTCCTACGCGGGCCTCCAGTCAGGCCCGATCCGTATCGAGGCCTTCGGGAATCCCGGCTTCGTCGGGGTGGCCAGCGCCGCGGCCGTCCTGCCCAACCTCCCAGCCCAGGCCTATTACCTGTCCCTTCCCCCGGGGGTCACCTACTTCGCGCGCGCCTACGTGGACGTGACCGGAAACGGGGTTTTCACTCCCGGGGAGGACCGGGGGGCCTACGTGGACTTCTCAACCCCCACTGCGATCTTCGTCGGGGCCGGGCCGGTCACAGGCAAGGATTTCTCGATCTCAGTGGACACCGTGGCTCCGAACGCTCCGGCCGGGCTTGCCGCCACCCTGGGTTCTGTCATCCTGAGCTGGACCCCTCCCGCCACGAACAGCGACGGCTCGGCGCTCGTGGACCTCCTGGGCTTCAGGGTCGAGCGCAGCACAGGGACAGGCTTCCTGAGCCTCTTTGGCGTCCCCATCTCCAGCCCCAGCTTCACAGACTTCTCCCCGGTCGCTGGCCTGGCCAACTCCTACCGGGTGCGGGCCGTTGACTACGGCCTCAACCTCTCCTCCCCGACCGCCCCGGTCACCGTGACCCCGAGCGCCGGAGGCACGATCAGCGGAACGATCAGCAGCTTCACGACCACGACCTCCGGCCTTTTCCGGGTCAGGCTCTCGACAGTCTCCCAGGTCAACGGCCCCTTCCTGGCGGAGAGCAGCCTGGCCGCTTTCAGCTTCGCCGGGCTCTCGACCGGGACCTATTTCCTCAGGGGATTCAGGGACTTGAACGGCAACAGCTCCCAGGACACGCTCAGCGAGCCCGCAGGGACCTTCGGCGGCCTGAACCTCCCCTACCCTATCTACATCTTCGGAGGAAACGCAGTCCCTGGAAACACGGTCACGATCTGCGACAGGACCAAGCTCCTGTCCGGCTCCCCCCTGACCGGGGCCCTTGCCTCTTCGGACTGCCCGGCCAAGGACAAGGGCCCGGGCCACGTAAGCGACCTTTACGCCTTCGCGGTGGGGGACGGCTCCCCCGGCTCCCTGGGCCTGGGCTCGGAGATAGACATCTCCCTCGCCTCCTCCTACGACAACGAGCTGGTCCTCCTGGGTCCTGACGGCTCGGTCCTGGCCCGCGACAACCGCTCGGGAGGGGCCTTCGTGCGCGTGACCCTCAACGCCCCCGGGGTCTACCTGATAGAGCCCACCTCCTTCTCCCCGGGGGTCCTGGGCCCCTACACGATCTCGATGACGGTGAGGGGAGGCTTCGCTGGCTCTATCCCGGGCACTGTCAGCTATTCGGGCGCCAAGACCGGCCCGATCCGGGTCCAGCTCTTCAACAGCCCTGATTCCAATGCCTTTCCCATCCAGGTGACCAGCCTGGCCTCCCCAGGGGCCTATTCGTTCACGAGCCTGCCTGACGGGACCTACTTTTTGCGCTCCTTCCGGGACGTGAACAGCAACTTCGTCAAGGATCCCGGGGAGCCCTCAGGGGCCTTCGGGGTTTCAGAGAGCTCCCCGACATCGGTCTCGATCATAGGGGGGGCCTCGAATCTTGCGGCAGGGGGAGCCGCGATCACCCTGACCGATCCCGCAGTGGGAGCTGCGGCGGGTTCCATTGTCTATGGCGGGACCCAGAGCGGGCCCATCCGCATCGAGGCCGGGACCCGGCAGTGCCCCTCGTGCGGCATCGAGAGCATCAACATGGTCTCCTTCGCCTCGACAGGGCCTGCCAATTCCTATTTCCTGGACTTCATCCCTCCGGCCACCAACTACCTGGTCCGGGTCTACGTGGACGTGGACGGGGACAGGAGGCCTGACCCCCTGGAGGCCAAGGTCTCCTCAAGCCCTGTCAACGTGGTGGCCAACGCCACCACCACCATCAATTTCCTGCTCCAGGACCCGGGCTCGGGAGCAGCCGGCAACGGGAGCATCCAGGGCACGATCTCCTATGGGGGGATGGCCACTGGCACTGTCCTGGTGGGCTTCGCCCTCGACAGCCATTTTGAGTCCATCGCCTATATCTTGACCCTTCCCTCCCCGGGGGCCTACGTCAAGGCCGGGATCCTGGACAACACCACCTACTTCATGGCCTCCTTCCGGGACACCAACGGCAACGGGCAGCCTGACGAGAGGCAGGGCGAGCCCGTGGGAGTGGGGGCCCCGGAGGGCTTCGGCGGGGACCCCGGCTTCGCTGATCCTCCCGCCATCTTCGTGCCCCTGGCCGGCTCCACCACTGCCAACCTGACCCTGAAGGATCCTCCGAGCGGGTCGTTCTCGGGCCAGGTCTCCTATGCGGGCTCAGCCCCGGCCGCGGCCAGGATCGTGGTGAACGCCTTTCAGGAGGGAGGGGGAGGGGGCAACACGGGGGGGGAGCTCAAGATCACCCGCATCCCGGGCACCACGAGCTACCTCTACACCATGCCCTTCCTGGCGGCCGCCACGAGCTACCAGGCCAGCGGCTTCGTGGACAGCAACGGCAACTTCAGCTCCGACTTCGGGGAGCCCTTCGGAAAGTTCCAGGGCCTCATCGCCGTCTCGAGCGGCCCGGGCACGAGCCCCACCACAGGGATCAACTTCACGATCCTGGACGCAGGCAGCCTCGGGGCCAGCGGCAACGTGGGCGAGATCAAGGGAAGCATCAGCTATAGCGGCAGCCAGAGCGGGAGCTTCGTGGTCCGCTTCTTCTCCAGCTCCTCCTTCGCGGGGCTTCCAGTGGCGACCCATACGGTGGCCGCGGCTCCCGGGCCGGGGCTCTTCCCCTTCAGCAGGACCCTGCTTCCACTTGGGACCTACTTCCTGGACGCCTTCCGGGACGCCACAGGGAGCGGCCAGTTCAACCCGACCTACCAGGCCTACGGGGTCCTGAGCTCGACCCCGGTCGTGCTGACCCAGGCCGAGCCTGTCAAGACCATCCCGGCGGCCGCGGTTTCCGATCCCGGAGTAGGGGCTGCCGGAGCCGGCTCGATCTCAGGCAGCCTTTCCTATTCCAGCCTGCTCAGCTCGGGCACGGTGCGCTCCGTTCTTTTGCCCCTAGGCTCCAAGGTCCCGGTCGCCTTCTCGACCTCGGCTTTCGCCTCAGTGAGCACCTACAGCTTCACCGGCCTTGCCCCGGGGACCTACCGGAGCCTCCACTTCGTAGATCCCAACGAGAACTTCATCCCGGAGGCGGGGGAGCCGGTGATCGCCTCGACCGCGACCGGGATCTTCCTCTCCGCTGGACAGGTCCTGAGCGGCCGGAACCTGGTGCTCTGCGACCGCCTGCCGATCCTTCCAGGCGCAGAGGTTTTCCAGGTCCTGACCTCGACCGACTGCCCGGCCCCGGACCGGGGAGGGGCCCGGCAGAAGGTCTTCACCTTCCTCGGGACGCGCGGCCAGCCTGTCACCATCGAGATGAAGGCCCTGGGCTTCTACGACTCCTATCTCA
>CAYLZQ010000160.1:0-5272 GCA_964388045.1 uncultured Elusimicrobia bacterium
TACGGGGTGCTCTTGGAGGCCAAGCTCGACCCCAAGCGGGGGAACGTCGCGACCCTTCTGGTCCAGGCCGGGACGGTCAGGGTGGGGGATGCCTTCGTCGCTGGCCTCAGCTACGGCAAGATCAAGGCCCTGGTCGACGACACCCTCAAGCGCTTGGACTCGGCCGGCCCCGCGGCCCCGGTCGAGATCCTGGGCATCATGGGCAACCCCCAGGCCGGGGACGTCTTCTGCGTGGTCACGGACGACCGGCAGGCGCGCGACATTGCGGAGAAGCGCCGCCTCCTGCACCGGGAGCAGCTCCTGGCCCACCAGCGCCACATGACCCTGGTGGGCTTGAAGTCCCAGATCGGGGCGGCCGCGGCCAAGGAGCTCAACATCATCCTGAAGGCCGACGCCCAGGGCTCCCTCCAGGCCCTCAAGGACTCCCTGGAGGGCCTCTCGAGCGCCGAGTGCCGGGTCAGGATCATCCACTCCGGGATCGGCAACGTCAACGAATCGGACGTGCTGCTGGCCTCAGCCTCGGACGCGGTGACCCTGCTCTTCCACACCGAGATCGAGCCGCGGGCTGGGGAGCTCGCCGGCCGCAGCGAGGTCGAGATACGCAAATACGATGTGATCTACGACCTCCTGGCCGACGTCAAGGCCGCCCTCGAGGGGCTGCTCGAGCCCGAGCTGGTGGACGTGGTGATCGGCAAGGGCGAGGTCCGAGAGGTCTTCTCCGTCAAGGGCAGCGGGAAGGTGGCCGGCTGCTTGGTCCGGGAGGGCAAGGTCGTGCGCGGGAGCCTGGTCCGCTTCGTGCGCCAGGGCCGTGCCGTTCACGAGGGGAAGATTTCCAGCCTCAGGCGTTTCAAGGACGACGTCAAGGAGGTCGAGAAAGGGCTCGAGTGCGGCCTGGCCGTCGAGGGTTTCTCGGACTACCAGAAGGGGGACGAGCTCCAGTTCATCGTCAAGGAGTCCCGCACCCGGCGCCTGAGCCAGACCCAGCAATAGGGCTTTCGCGACCCCTCATAAACGAAACGGCCGGTAGCCCTGCGGCGCTCGATTTCATCTTGCGCGACATATGTACGCCCGCAGTGAACGCTTGAGAGAACTCCTCAGGACCGAGGTGGCCAGGGCCCTGCGGGGGGTCAAGGACCCGGGCCTCTCCGGGTTCATGACGGTCACCGACCTCGCCCTGAGCGCGGACTTGAAGACCGCCACCGTCTATTACTCCATCCTGGGCTCGGGACGGGAGCGCCAGAGCAGCGCCGCGGCCCTCGAGCGCGCCTCCCCTTACATCCGCCAGGTCCTGCGCAAGCGCCTGACCCTCAAGCTCATCCCCCACCTGGTATTCCTCTACGATGAGACCCCGCGCAAGGCCTCCCGGATCGAGCAGCTTCTCATGAAAATAGAGGGCGAGGAGGAGAAGTGATGATTCCCGCCTCCGCTCTTGGAGCCCCCAAGCGACCCGATGAAGTTCCCGATAGGCCTCAGGGCGGCGCTGCTCCCTCAGCAGCAGGCATGATCCTTTTTGACAAGCCGCAGGGCTGGACCTCCCACGACGCGGTGGAGGCCTTCCGGAGGATGCTCCCGCGCGGGACCAAGGTCGGGCACTGCGGGACCTTGGACCCCCTGGCCACGGGCCTGCTCATCCTTCTCGTGGGGCCCTGCACCAGGCTCCAGGCCAGGTTCCAGGGCTTGGACAAGGCCTATTCCGGGGTCATCCGCCTCGGGATACGGACGGACACCGGGGACATCATGGGGCGAGTGGTGGAGACCCGGGCCGTGCCCTCCCTTGAGCTTCATGAGCTCCAGGCGGCCCTGGACGCCCACCTGGGGAAGATCCGAATGACGGCTCCCCCCTACTCGGCGGTCAAGCACAAGGGCAAGGCCCTTTACTTCTACGCCCGCAAGGGCCTGCCCATCCCCGAGAAGCCGAGGGCCTGCACGGTCTACGAGTGGAAGGCCCTCTCCTACGCGCAGCCGGACCTCGGGCATCGCCTCTCCTGCTCGCGCGGGACCTACGTCCGCTCCCTGGCCGAATCCGTCGGGACAAAGCTCGGCTGCGGGGCGACCGTCCTCTCCCTGCGCCGGGACCGGATCGCCGGCTTTGCGGCCGAGGAGGCGATCACCCTGGAGGAGGCCAAGGCCTTAAACCTCTCCAGCCTCCGGGAGAGGCTCGCCGCCTCCCTGCCCAGGCTGGAGGCGGCCCTCGCCTTGAGGATTTGAAGCCCCTCATCCTGCGATCGAGAGTCGTCAAGGGGCGGGGGCTTGGCCGCAGGCTCGGTTTTCCCACCGCGAACCTCAGGGTCGCTTCCAGGTTTCTGCCCCCTTTCGGGGTCTACCGGGTCCTGGTCCGGGGTCCCCTGATGGGCCCGGGGCGCCTGGCTGTCTGCAACGTTGGGACAAGGCCGACAGTGGGCGGCGGGCGCGTGTCGGTCGAGGTGCACATCCCGGGCTTCTCCGGCGACCTCTACGGCAGGCGCCTGAGAGTCGCCTTCTTGGAGAGAATCCGCATGGAGAGGAAGTTCCCCTCCCTCAAGGCGCTCAAGGCTCGGATACGCAGGGACGTTCAGGCTGCGAGCGGTAGCGAGCGTACTGGCGCCCATAAGGATTGCGTTGGGCGCCAAGTGCTGCGAGCGGTAGCGAGCGGCTGGCGCCACGGCGCTAAAGGAGGGCGCCAGGGCGCCAAGTGCTGCGAGCGGCAGCGAGCGGCTGGCGCCCACAGGTTAAAATAAGGAGGATTTTTATGGCGCGATTCCTGGAAGACGGCAACATCATAGGCAGGGTGGGGGCCCTGGCGCTCCTTGCCGCCGCCGGATTTTCCCTGGCAAAGATCTGCTGCCTCCGGTCAACCTGCTCCTTTCCTGTTGGTTCGGAGCCCCCCTCAAGCCCCCAGGGCGAGCTCCGGGACGCCCCCAAGGCCGACGCGGAGGAACTCCTCCTGCCCTGCTGCGCAAGAAAAACGGCCTCGGTCCCAGGCCAAAAAGAAACCCCCTGAAGGGGGTTTCCCAAAGTCTGACTTCCTGAGTCTTATTGATCTTCGAGCGGGTCTATGAACCTCCCCATGTAATGGGAGAGGTGGAAGGTGCGGACCAGTTCCAGGTTCAGGCCCCTGGACATGGCCTTGACCGCCGCGGTCCGCACGGCCTTGCTCTGGGAGCCCTGAGAGAGGTCCTTGAGGAGCCTCTCGATCCCCCAGTCCTGATTGACGGCGTGCAGGCAGAGGACGGCAGGCACCCGCAGGGACTCCGCAAGGCCCTCTGTCCTCGCCATGTCTTCGATGCGGTCCTTGACATCCCTGAACTGCATGGCAAGATAGAGGCTCTTGACCGCCTCGGCGCGCAGGCTTGCGGGCTCATCCCTGTCGGTGGCGACATCGAGCAGGGCGTTTTTTGACCTGGAGTCGTTCAAGGAGTCGGACCAGAGGACCCAGGCCGCCCCCTCCCTGACCGCGAGCTCCTCGCGCGAGTCTTTCACGGTTTCCTGCATGGCCCTGCGCACATCGTATTCGTGGCTGACCACGTAGAGGGACTTGAAGGAGATCGCGCGCAGGGTTGGGGTCTGGCGGTTGTCCGTCGCCACCTCCAGGATCTTCTTGCGAGTGTTGGAGTGCTGGGCGGCCCAGGCCAGGCTCTTGATGGCCTCTCTCTTGACCGACTCCTCCTCGTCCCTGCGGTCCACCACCTCCAAAAGCTTCTTCTCCGCCTTGTAGCTGGAGAGGGCGTAGTCGTTGAGGGATTTGGCGGCCGCGGCCCGGACCTCGGGGCTGGGGTCGTCGAGGAGGGCGACCAATTGGTCCTCCTCGCTTCCCAAGGCGCCCAGCCGGCCCAGGTCAGGGATGAGCTTAAAAGACGCTGCTCCCACGTCCGCCTTGAAAGCCTCGGCGGCCATTGATGCAGCCTGCTCGGGGCCGGCATGGGCCTGGAGGGCCAGGCCTAGAAACAGCAATACGGGAACCGCTCGGCGTAGGTTCATGGCGATTTTTCCTCCTTTACTAGCGCCATTTTATCAAGCCGCCGCCCGCCAAGTCAAATAGAATAGGACTTTAAGACCGACCCGGCCTAGGAGCGTGAGCCGTTAGTCCGAATTTTAGATGAAGAACGCATATGGCGATTTGTTGCTGCAACGTATTCGAGATCGAGGCATTTTCATGACTAAAAGCTCACGCTCCTAGGTCCAAAGGCCCAGAGGGTCTTGCGCTCGGGCAGGCAAGTTTGCCTATAATGGGCAGGCCGGGCGGCAGACGAAACAAGATCGCGAGGGAGGAAGAATGATAAAAGGGACATGGGTGACGGCAGTTCTGATGGCTCTGGGCTCTCCGCTGGGGGCTCAGACCCGGCCGGACGTGATCTATGGGGACGACGACAGACGCGACCTCTACCAGGTGGAGACCCAGAAGGTCCTGGAGTTGGCTGACTCGACGGTGGCCCTTTTTTCCGCCGCGAACGTCACCCTGGATGGGGAGCAGGGCTTGGCGCGCCTCGCCACTCGGCCTTACGGCGCCAGCATGCGCCTCTGCCCTGAGGAGCCCTTCTACGACCAGAGGATGGGCGCCTTCTGCTCAGGCTCCCTGATCGCCCCGGATATCGTCATGACCGCCGGCCACTGCGTGACCTCCGACTCGGACTGCGCGGACACCAAGTTCGTCTTCGGCTTTGGGATCAGGAAGAAGGGGGAGCTCCCGGAGACGGTTGCGGTCGGCGATGTCTACGGCTGCCAGAAGCTCATAGGCCGCGAGGAGTTGAGCTCTGGGGCCGACTGGGCCCTGGTCAGGCTCGACCGGCCGGCCCAAGGCCACAGGCCCCTGAGCTTAAACCGCGCCGGCGACCCTGAGACGGACTCCCTGATCTTCGTGATCGGCCACCCGGCCGGCCTGCCCACCAAGGTGGCCGGGGGAGCCAAGGTCCGGGACCCCTCCCTCAGCGGCTATTTCACGGCGAACCTGGACACCTATGCCGGCAACTCGGGCTCCGCTGTCTTCAACGCCCGGACCGGCCTCATCGAGGGGATACTGGTGAGGGGCGAGATGGACTACGTCTGGAAGGGGAGCTGCCGGGTCTCCAAGGTCTGCGAGGAGGACGGCTGCAGGGGGGAGGACGTGACCAAGGCCTCCTCGGTCATCCCCCGCATCCCCCCCCAGGCGCAGCCGCTGCGCCTGGTTTCGCTCGGCGGCCTTTCCGAGGCGCTTGGCCGCGTCCAGGCCGAGCTGGCCACGGCAGGCCGGTAGAGTTACTTCCTGCGGCTTAAGAGGCGGTTGGAGGCCAGGAGCAGGATGGTCAGGGCCAGCAGG
>CAYLZQ010000161.1:0-5261 GCA_964388045.1 uncultured Elusimicrobia bacterium
AAGCCTCACGCTCGATAGCTCCAGGCGCCGCTCCAGGAGGGGCAGGAGCTTGACCTTGACCAGGATGGACTCGCTCTCGACCATCGCCCTCCCGGGGTCTTGCCTCTCCATGACCTTTACCCCGATGAGCTTGATCCCCTGATGGCTCAGGACCACCCGTTCGATCCGGGCCTGCCTGTGGCAGAGCTCCTGGAGCTGGGCGGCAAGGAGGACCTTGATCCGCTCCGCGCTCAGAAGCCTGGTCAGGGCGAAAAAACCCGCCACGAGGAGGACCGAGAGAAGGACGAGGAGGAGGCCGAGGCCCTTGATCAGGAGGAGGAGCACGCGCAGGGCAAAGCGCAGGTTCCTTCTCGCAGGGCTCTGGGGGTTCATCGGAAAATATTACCTCTTTGCCCCCCAAGGGATCGAACGGCCTCCCCGGGGTTCGTGGCTAAGAGCTCGCCTGGCCGAGCCCTTTCTCCGCGAGCAGCCTCTCGTAGCAGGCGTAAGTCGCGGCAAAGCTCCTCTCCCAGGTATTGCCCCGCACAGCCTCGGGACCCAGGGCCCCGAGCCGACGGCGCAGCTCCGGATCAGCCAGGCGAGCGATCTTGGCGGAGAGCTCCTCCGGCCGGCTGGTCTCAAGCAGGAACTCCCGGGCCTCCCCTCCGAGGAGCTCAGCGGCCCCCACCCGCCTGCCCGCGATCGCGGGCAGGCCGCAGGCCAGGGCTTCCTGCAGGCTCATCCCGAATTCTTCGTAGAGGGCTGGAAGGACGTAGAGGTCGAGGCAGTGGTAGTATCTCTCGACCCTAGGGATGGGCGCCAGGAAGCGCACCCTCCCCTCCAGGCCCAAGCGGGCCGCATGCCTCATGGTGGGGCCCAGGCGGGACTCCTTGCCCACGACCATGGCCTCCAGGGGAAAGCGGCGGCAGGCCAGGGCCAGGGCCTCCAGGAAGATCCCCACCCCCCTCTTCTCAAAATCCCCGGAGGTGATCAGGCCCGCGACCAGGTCGGAGCCCGAGAATCCAAGCTCCCTTCTGGCCTCCCCGCGTAGGGCCTCCCGGTCCTGGGGCCTGAAGCGCGCAGGATCGTAGCCGGGATAGATCACCTCGATCTTCTCAGGGGGCACCCCGAAGCGGCGGATGACCTCCTCCCGCATCAGGCGGGAATTGGCGATGAGCAGCCGGAAGCCCCCTTCGGAGAGGATCCGGGCATGGAGGCGCCCGACAGCGTCCTGCTCGGGCATGGGCCTTCCGTGCACGGCCTCATGGGCCGCGTGCACGCAGTTGTGGAGACTCAGGATGTCCTGGCGGAGGCAGTCCCCATGGCCGTGGACCAGGTCGTAGCCCCCGCGCCGCAGGGCCCTTTCGGCCAGGGCCGCGAAGAGGCGCCTCTTCAAGGCGCTCCCCCAAGGCCAGGCCGGGAGCCGGTGGGCCCGGGCCCCGGCGGCCTCCAGGGCCGAGGCATCCAAGCTCTCCGCGTAGACGTGGACGGACCAGCCGCGCGCGGAGAGCCTGCGGGCGTGCTCCAGGATCATGGTGGCCGCGCCGCTCAGGCCTCCGGCCCTCCGGGAGACGATCGCGACGCGCGGCGGGCTCACGCTTCAGAGCACCAGGCGCAGAACCGCGGCTGTCCCGACCGGCATCCAGAGATTGTCGTTGAAGAAGCGGGTCGTGGGAAGCATCTCGATGGCGGCGGCGCTCAAGGCCGCCAGAAGCAGGGGCAGGGGGCCGAATCCCAGGGCCCTCCCGATCGCGGCGCAGGCCAGGAAGCAGGCGAGGCTCCCCTCCAGGGACTTGCCGCCTATCCTGTGCCGTCCAAGGGATTTCCCCGCCAGGGCCGCCGCGGTGTCCCCGAGGGCCACGTAGAAGAGGGCGGCGGCCACGATCCGCGGATGCTCCCCGAATCCCGCCATCAGGAGGAGAGCCCCGGCCGTGGTGTGGAAGACTCCGCTGGGGCGCTCCCGCTCCTCGGGCCTGGCCATCCCGGAAAAAAACGAGAAGAGAGCCGCGTTGAGGCGGGGCCGACGCAGGCGACCGAACTCGAGAGCGGTCACGAGGGCCGTCCAGGCGGCCATCCAGGCAAGCACCCCTGGGTAGCCGATCAGGTGATAGGCCGCCAGGTAGGCCAGGGAGAGCATGTGGAAAGCCTTGCGCCCGCACTCCCTGGCGAAGCTCATGAACTCGCCTGGGAGACGAGGGATCTCCGGAGGGGCTCCAGGAAGCGGGCTAGGCCCACCCAGAAGGAAAAAGAGAGCTCCGCGGAACGCTTGAGGCTCCCCCAGAGGGAAAGCGACCCGGGGAAGAGGACCTTGACCAGGAGGAGCACGACCAGGGCGTTGGCCAGGGCGATCGCCGCCAGGGAGAAGACCACGCCCCCTGCGGCCGAGAGGTCGGGCTGGCGGCTTGCCCAGAGGCACTCAAAGGTCTTAATGAGGTGAAAGAAGAGGGTCAGCCCCAGGGCGGCCAGGAACACCCCATGAGCCTCCACGGGCCAAAAGGCCAGAAGGAGCCGGTAGGCCAGGACGGTCAGGATCGAGTAGATCGGCAGGCAGTAGGGGGCGAGGGCCACGAAGGCGTTGGAGCGCGACAGGTCCACGTGCCCTCCCTCCTGCGAGACCTTAAAGCCAAGGACCTTGGCGCCGAAGGACCAGGCGGCAAGGGCGTGGGTCAGCTCGTGCCCGAAAACGTAGAGCCTGCTTTCCAGGGAAGAGAGCCAGGAAGGGCCGGCGGCCCTGCGGCCCAGGAGCCTGAGGGCCAGGCAGAGGGCGATGCCGGCAAGGAAGGGCAAGGCCGCGGGCTCGCGGGCTAGAACCCCCAGGGCCTCGACCGCGACCGCCAGGGTCAGGACCGAACTGGGGAGGAGGGCCAGACCCAGGAGCAGCCTGAGCATGGCTCACTCCAGCCCGTCCTGACCCGCCTGGCGCAACTCTTCGAGGCTCCGGCGCGCCAAGGCGCTCCAGCGGCTCTCGGGGGGGGTCAGGAGCTCCACGACGGACTCAAGCCAGGCCCGGGCGTACCTGGGCTGGCTGGCGCCAAGAACCCTCTCCCTCTCCCAGCGCGCCAGCAAAAGCCTCCGCCCGCGCTCCACGGCCGCGATCCTCCCGGACTGGAGATCCCTCTCAAAGCTCTCCGCCTCCCCTGCCAGACGCTGGTCCCAAGAGGCCTGGAGGCCGGCCGGATTTCTGGTCCAGTCCAGGTGGCGTTGTCCCTTCAGGGCGGCGCTGCGCGCGCGGAGGATAAGGTCGCCCCAGGCGATCCCGTAGACGGCAGCAAGCCCTGCCGCCAGACCCCAGGTCAGCCGCCGAAGCCCCCCTCTCCTTGCTCCCGGCGCAAGCGAAGGCCCTGCCGGCCGGGAAAGCACTCTAAAAGACGCCTCCGCTCATGGGGCCTCTTCCCGGGGCGCGCTGGATGTCGGGGGGCTTGGTCTTGAGCAAGGAGTGAAGGGTGGCGGCCAGGGCCGCGGGGCGCACGGGCTTGGCGATGAATTCCCGCACGTTGGGCTCATGGCGCACGAGCTCGATCCCCTTGCGATCGATCTGCCGCCCCGAGATCACGACGACGGGGATGGAGCCAGAGCCCGAGGCCTGGAGCTCCCGCAGGACCTCGTAGCCGCTGAGTCCCGGGAGCATATAGTCGAGGATGATCAGGTCTGGGCCCAGGGCCTGGGCCTTGCGCAGGGCCTCGTGGCCGTCCATGGCCCGGTCGGTCCTAAAGCCCTCCTTCTGGACGAGGTGCTCGATGAGGTCCAGAAGGCTCTCGTCGTCGTCAACGATCAGGACCAGCTTCTGGCTCGGTTCCCCCAGGGACTCCTCAGGAGCGGCCTCCCCCTCGCTCATTTGCCGACCTGGCGCAAGGAGCCGCCGAGGTCCGGGGGCCGGGTCTTGAGGATCTTGTGCAGGGCCATGCCCAGGACCTGGGGCTTGATCGGCTTCTCGAGGAATTCGTGGACGTTCGACTCCTGGCGTATCATCTCGGCGGTCGTGCGGTCCGTGTAGCGCCCCGTGATGATGACGATCGGGATATTCGTGGTCTCGCCCAGTTGGAGCTGGCGAAGGACCTCGAAACCCCCGTAGCGCGGAAGCATCAGGTCCAGGACCACCAGGCTCGGCATCAGCCTCTGGATCTTCTGGAGGCCCTCCTCGCCGTCCACGGCGCTCTCGACCTGGAATCCCTCTTTCTTGACGACGAACTCCAGAAGCTCGCGGACGCTGTCGTCGTCGTCAATGATCAGGATCAGCTTGTCCTGGGGCAGGTTAAGACCGCTCTCTTCCATGCCCCAATTAAACCATAACCCTAGTACGCACGGCAAGGAGTTTGCCAATGGTTTTCTTCTAAGAACTCCCGGAACTCCTTGCCGTGTATACCAAGCTACAAAGCCTCGACGATCGTGAACTCATCGAGGGGCTCCAGGCTCAGCGAATAGGGCAAAAAACCGCTGACGTTGGAGTAGAACCCGCCCTCCCCGGTCCAGGCGCTGATGAGGCGCAGGGGGATCCGGCTCTCCAAGCTGAGGCGGGTGACGTTGGAGAGGAGGGGCTTGCGGGGCCTCAGGACATTCGAGTTGGCGCGGCTGAGCACCACCACTTGGCCCGGCCGCACCATCTCCCAGCCCCCCCGGTCAAGGTCGAGCTCCTCGGCTCCGCCTCTTTCCAGATAGTATTGGAGCCCCCAATGGGAAGCGCACCATATCTTGCTGCCCGAGGCCCCATAGCGCCGGGCCACCTGGCTGGCCATCTCCTTCTGGGCCTGCGCGTAGCGGCAGTCCACGACGGCCAGGCTCAGGCTCAAGGCCGCCGTAGCCGCGAGGCTGGCGCGATAGAACCTCTCCAGGCCCTGAGCCTCCCAGCCTTCCTCGATAATCTCCGCCATCCCGAAGACGAGGGGCGGAAGCAGGAAGAGGACGACCCGGGCCGTGACGGACCAGTAAAGAGCCAGGAGGACCAGGATCCCCAGGGCCCATGGGGCCCAGAGGGCCCAGCCGCGCCGGCGGGGCCCGAGAAAGAAGCCCCAGAGGCCGTAGGCCGCCCCGGAGGCAAGGACGACCCCTGTCCAACGGTCGATCGGCCGCACCAAGGGCTTGGGATCCAGGGCCGGAACGAAGAGAAGAAGGACCCCGGCCAGCAGGAGGGGAGGCATCCATCCCCTGGGCCTGAAGGCGCAATAAGGCCAGAAGGCGGTCACGACCCCGCAGCCCCCGATGAAGGCCAGAAGGGAGCGCAGCTTGTAGGCCCAGGCGGCCGTCAGAACCTCCGAGGTCTGGGCCGTGACCCTCCAGGCGGAGCC
>CAYLZQ010000162.1:0-5229 GCA_964388045.1 uncultured Elusimicrobia bacterium
CGATGCAGTACGACGGCTACCGTAGGACCGTGGACATGGTCCGGACTCGCTACGGCGGAAGCGAGGCTGTCCCCCGCACCCCCACCCAGGCCGACCCCCGCTCGCTGGTGGCCCAGTCCAAACTCGATGAGGATCCGCGCCTCAAGGTGATGTGGGCTGGATACGCCTTCTCAAAGGACTTCCGCGAGGAGCGCGGCCACGCCTACATGCTTGAGGACCAGACCTACACCGGCCGCCAGAAGGCGGCCCCCCAGCCCGGGACCTGCCTGCACTGCCACGCCTCGGTCTACGTCCCCTACAAGAAGCTGGGGGCAGGAGACTTGATCAAGGGCTTCGAGGCCATGAACCGGATGCCCTACTCCGAGGCCCGAAGGCTCGTGAGCCATCCGGTCTCCTGCATAGACTGCCACGACCCCCGCACGATGCAGCTCCGCGTGACCAGGCCGGGGTTCATGCAGGGGATGAGGGCCCTCAAGGCCTCCCAGGGGGTTGTGGGCTACGAGGTCAACCTTGCAGCCACCCGCCAGGAGATGAGGAGCTTCGTCTGCGCCCAGTGCCACGTCGAGTATTACTTCAAGGGCCCGGAGAAAAGGCTGGTCTATCCCTGGGCCAAGGGCCTCAAGGTCGAGGAGATCATGGCCACCTACGAGGAGCTCCGCCACAAAGACTGGGTCCACGCCGAGACCGGGGCCGAGGTCCTCAAGGCCCAGCATCCCGAGTTCGAGCTCTGGAGCCAGGGCATCCACGCCCGCTCCGGGGTCGCCTGCGCCGACTGCCACATGCCCTACAAGCGGGAGGGAGCGCTGAAGGTGAGCGACCACCACGTGAGGAGCCCCCTCCTCAACGTAAGCCGCGCCTGCCAGACCTGCCACAGGTTCCCGGAGGCCGAGCTTAGGGAGAGGGTGGAGATGATCCAGGCCCGGACCCACAGGCTGCGCGACCAGGCCATGGACGCCCTCATCGCCTTGATCCAAGACCTCAAGGCCGCCTCCAAGAAGACGAGCCAAGCCCAACTCGCCCGGGCGCGCTCCCTCCAGCGCAGGGCCCAGTTCTACCTCGACTTCATCGAGGCCGAGAACTCGATGGGCTTTCACGCCCCTCAGGAGGCGGCTCGGATCCTGGCTGAGTCGGTCAACCTCTCCCGACAGGGGCAGATAGCCCTGCGCGACCCAAGCTTCAAGCCTTCCCTGGGGAAGGCCGGCCTCTGACGCAAATCCTGCGAGCCCTGGCCGCGGCTGTCAGGAGCGGGCGGATCAAGGACCCGCCGGGGCTGATCCGGCCGAAGCGTTGCGAGAAATATGTAGAATTCCAGAAGCAGTTCTCATTGACCCAAGGAGCCAGCATGGCCAAAGCCATTTATTATTTCTCGGACCCCAGGGACCTGCGCTTCTTCGCCCGGCTCGATTCCGACCAGGGCCGAGCCCTCCTTGGAGGCAAGGGGGCCGGGCTCTTCGAGATGGCCCGACTGGGCCTCCCGGTCCCTCCGGGCCTGACCATCACGACCGAGGTCTGCCGGGCCTTCTATGCGGGAAAAAGGCACCTCCCACGTGGCTTTCCGGAAAAACTGGCCCAAGCCCTGAAAGCCCTTGAGAAGGCCTCGGGCCGCGGTTTCGGCTCGCATGAAAATCCCTTGCTCGTCTCCGTCCGCTCGGGCTCCAAGCACTCAATGCCCGGGATGATGGACACGATCCTCAACCTGGGTCTCAACGACCGCACGGTCCTGGGGCTCGAGGCTCAGACAGGAGATCCCCGCTTCGCCTTGGACTGCTACCGACGCTTCCTGGCCATCTTTGGAAGCGTGGTCAAGAAAATAGAGAAGGGACGCTTCGAGTCCGCCCTGAGGTCCGCCCAGGAGCGGGAAGAGGCGAGGGAGGAGGGACTTTCGGCCGGAGGCCTCCAAGATTTGGCGGCCCGCTTCCAGGAGATATACCGGGAGGAGACTGGCTCCTCCTTCCCCCAGGATCCCTGGGACCAGCTTCTGCTGGCGGTCACTGCGGTCTTCGACTCATGGAACAATCCCCGGGCCATGGCCTACCGAAGCCTCCAGCGCATCCCGGACTCCATCGGGACCGCCTGTACGGTGCAGGCCATGGTCTTCGGGAACATGGGCCCGGACTCCGGCACTGGGGTCGCCTTCACGCGGGACCCAGCCAGCGGCGCCAAGGCCCTCTACGGCGAGTACCTGGCCAACGCCCAGGGGGAAGACGTGGTCAGCGGGACGAGGACTCCCCAGCCCCTTGCCGAGCTAGAGAGGATACTGCCGGGAATCCATGCCCGGCTCTCCTCCATCGCCAGGCGCCTGGAGAGGCACTACCGGGACGTCCAGGACATGGAGTTCACCCTGGAGAAAAGCCGGCTTTACATGCTCCAGACCAGGACCGCCAAGCGCACGGCCATCGCGGCCCTGCGCTGCGCGGTGGACATGGCGCGGGAAGGACTGATCCCCCCCAAAGCGGCCTTGATGCGCCTGAGGTGCGGGCAATTGGACGAGCTCCTGAGGCCGGTCTTTGATTCCCAGGCCCTCTCCAAGCACAAGATTCTGGGCAAGGGCCTTGCGGCCGCTCCTGGGGCCGCAAGCGGAAGGATCGCCCTTTCAGCGGCAGGGGCCGAAGAGGCCTCCAGGTCGGGACCCGTGATCCTGGTCAGGCCGGAGACAAGCCCTGACGACATCCGCGGCATGATCGCGGCCCAGGGCATCCTGACCGCGACCGGGGGCCTGACCAGCCACGCAGCCGTGGTGGGCAGGGGCCTGGGCAAGGTCTGCGTGGTGGGCTGCGGGACCCTCGTGATATCGGAGAAGGATAAACTCATCCGGATGGACGGAAGGACCCTGCGCGAGGGAGACTTCATTTCCCTCGACGGCTTCCGGGGGGAAGTGATCGAGGGCGAGGTCTCGACAAAGCCATCCGAGATCCTCCAGGTCCTTCTAGGGAAACTTCCCCCCTCCCGCTCTCCCCTCTTTTCCTACTACGAGACCTTCATGTCCTGGGCGGACCGGTGGAGGACCCTGGAGGTGCGGGCCAATGCCGACACCCCCGAGGATGCCGTCACCGCGCTCGCCCTAGGGGCCTCGGGGATCGGCCTCTGTCGGACCGAGCACATGTTCTTCAGGGGCGAGCGGATCGCCAAGATGTTGGCCGTCATCCTGGCCCGGACCAGGGAAGAGCGCTCCCAGGCGCTCCAGGCCCTCTATCCCCTGCAGAAAGCGGACTTCAAGGCGATCTTCCGCCGGATGCGGGGCCTGCCCGTCACCATCCGCACCCTGGATCCCCCCCTCCACGAGTTCCTCCCGCGGACCCGCGAGGAGACCGAGGCCCTCAGCAGCAGGCTCGGCTGCGATCCTGAGAGGGTCCGGGCCAAGGCCGTGGAGCTGCGGGAGGCCAACCCCATGCTCGGCCACCGCGGCTGCCGCCTCGGCATCACATATCCCGAGATCACTGAGATGCAGGTCCGGGCGATCGTCTCAGCCGCCTGCGAGCTGCGCCGGGAGGGGATCCCGGTCAAGCCCGAGATCATGATCCCCCTGGTCGGGCACGTGGCCGAGCTCAAGAATCAGAGGCAGCTCGCCCAGGAGGCGGCCAGGGAGGCCCTGGGGCCCTACGGCCTCAAAGCGAGCTACAGCCTGGGGACCATGATCGAGGTCCCCCGCGCGGCCCTGACCGCAGCCGAGATCGCCCGGGAGGCCGAGTTCTTCTCCTTCGGGACCAACGACCTCACGCAGATGACCCTGGGCTATTCCCGCGACGACTACGGCCGCTATCTCCCGAAATACCTGGAGCTCAAGATCCTGGAGGACGACCCCTTCCAGCGCCTGGACCGCGGGGTCGGGAGGCTTGTGAGGCTGGCCATAGAGGAGGGCCGCCGGGCAAGGCCGGGCCTCAAGGTCGGAGTCTGCGGCGAGCATGGGGGAGATCCAGCCTCGATCGCCTTCTTTCACGAGGCAGGGGCCGACTACGTCTCCTGCTCCCCCTACCGGGTGCCGGTGGCGCGCCTGGCCTGCGCCCAGGCGGCCATCAGCCTGCAAGGAAAGGCTTCTTCCCGGGCGCGGCTCTGATTCCATGACGAGAAGCCAAAAAAACTGGAATTGGTGGAGCCTCGCGGTCGCCATGGCCTTCTATCTTGCCTTCTTGCTTTTGTCGTGATGGAGGCCGGCTCATGTACAGGATACTGGCCGTCGATGACGATCCCCTAATCCTGGAGGTCCTGCGCAAAACCCTTGCCTCTGAAGGCTTCGAGGTGCTCGTGGCTTCCAGGGGCGGCGAGGCCCTTTCGCTATGCGCCGAGAAAAAGCCGGACCTGATCCTTCTTGACGTCAATTTGCCGGACGGCGGTGGGATTGAGGTCTGCAGCAAAATAAAGGCTGAGGAAAGGCTCAAGCATATCCCAGTCCTGCTCATCACCGGAGAGGCTCTCTCCGCGGAAAACTGCGTCACCGGAATGGAAGCCGGGGCGGAGGATTATATCCGCAAGCCATTCCTGCCCAAAGAGCTTCTCGCGCGTGTCAAGAGCATTCTCAAGGGGCTATGAAGCCTGTCTGGTTGCCGGCCGCTCCAGACAAACGAGCCATGCCTTTGATAGGAGTTCCATAGCGGCAAGCTACCGGGGCCGAATAGCTCCGCCCACCCACACCCGGCGGAATCACCTATACCGCACGCTTTGCTCTTGTTTCTGCGCCAAGAACGGCAGCGGCCCGGCCAGCTTCCAAAGACAATACTGGTTCAGAGAAATTCCCTGCTCAGCAGCCTGCTCCAAAAGCTCCCTATGCAGGTCCCTGGGCAATCTAATGAGTATTTTCCCCTTGATCTTGCGCGTGGCGATAGGCTTGGGGATCAGCCAGCCGCTTTCCCGCCTGGATTGCAACCATAGCTCCATGGCAGTTTCCAACTCCTTGAGCGCCATATCCGGCGTCTTACCGGAGGCCGAGCAACCCGGCAACTCTGGGGCTACTGCGATCCATTCCTTATCTTCCTCGCTCCAGAAAACCTTTATCTCATACGGATGCTTTGCCTTCATGGCTCCATCGCCTCCAAGTTGTGGCGTTCCACGACGGCCAAAAACTGCCTCACCTGATAGGGCTTCGCATGACCGTCCGATCTCGGCTGTATCACCATGGTCTCCATCAGCCTCGGGTGTTTGTAGACCCTATGGCTTCCCTTCTGCCTATCCAGCATGAAGCCGACCGTCCCCAGGACCTTGCAGAAATCATTGAATCTGACATTCGCCGGATTG
>CAYLZQ010000163.1:0-5194 GCA_964388045.1 uncultured Elusimicrobia bacterium
ATAAGGTTTACGGCGGTGGAAACTTTATAGCGTATTGCGACGAAGTGGTCATGACCCATCTAGGGGGAACCACATACGGGGCAGCAGCCAAGACCATTTCGCGGGATCAGTACCTGCAGAAGGCCAAGGAGTGGGCGGCTGATTACTTCGTAAGAACCTATGGAAGCAACTGGGATGACGAGTTCTCCAAATGCTTGCCGAAAGACATCCGTTTCAACACCTATAAGCGCCATCGCCTGTATTGGGAGTCGGTGGATTCATCTGCGAGACGCCAAAGGCTCAATCCTTTAAACCATCTGAAGAACCTTTCTAAACGGATCTTCATGTCTATTATCAAGTAGCTGGCCGATTTGGAAACTTAAGTTTTAAATTCAATTTCTGGACTCTATAAACAAGTCCCTGCGATGTACCGAGAAACCGCGGCCAGATCCCTGATTAAGGCTATTTCATACCGCTCGGCCGGTACCCTCCTGACGGCCGTGATCGCCTACCTGCTGACGCGACGCTGGCAGGTGGCCCTGGCGATGGGGGGGCTTGAGGCACTCTCGAAAATCGCGCTTTTCTACGGCCACGAGAGACTCTGGAGCCGCGTCAGGTTCGGCAAGCGGGCCGTGAAGCCGGCCGTCATCTGGTTTACGGGGCTTTCGGGCTCCGGCAAGTCCACGCTGGCCAAGCGCCTGGCGGACGAACTGCAGGGCCTAGACTTGAAGGTTGAGCATTTGGACGGCGACAAATTGCGGGAATTGTTCCCTCATACGGGCTTTACCCGGGAGGAGCGTGAAAACCACGTGCGCCGCGCCGGGCTTTTGGCAGGCTACCTGGAAAAGCATGGGATCATCGTCGTGGCTTCCCTCATCTCGCCCTACGCGGAGTCCCGGCGCTTCGTGCGCGGCCTTTGCCGGAACTTCATCGAGGTTCATGTCTCGACTCCTTTGGAAGTCTGCGAGAAGAGGGACACCAAGGGCCTCTATGCCCGGGCCCGCCGCGGCGAGATCAGGAATTTTACCGGCTTGGACGAGCCGTACGAGCCTCCCAGGCAAGCGGAGGTCACGGTGGATGCTTCCCGGTTGGGCGTCGAGGAGAGTGTCCGCCGGATCATGAGGGTCGCGAGGAGGCACATTGACTAGCCCCCACCATCTCAAGCTTCTCGAGGCCGAAGCCGTTTCCGTCCTCAGGGAGACGGCGGCGCAGTTCCGCCGCCCCGCCCTCTTGTTTTCCGGCGGCAAGGATTCCACCTGCCTGATCCGCCTTTCGGAGAAGGCCTTTAGGCCCGCCAGATTTCCGTTCCCGTTGCTCCACATAGACACGGGACACAATTTCCCAGAAACCCTGGACTTCAGGGACAGGCTGGCGGCGGACCTCGGCGAGAGGCTGATCGTCCGCCGCGTGCAAGACACGATTGATCAAGGCAGGGCCGCGGAACCCAAGGGCCCAGACGCGAGCCGCAACGCCCTCCAATCGGTGACCCTCCTCGACGTCGTTTCAGAGCTGCAATTCGACGCGGTGATCGGCGGCGCCCGCCGGGACGAGGAGAAGGCCAGGGCCAAGGAGAGGATTTTCTCCTCCCGCGACGAGTTCGGCCAATGGGAGCCCCGCAGCCAAAGGCCCGAGCTGTGGAACCTCTACAACGGGCGCCTGCGCCGCGGGGAGCACATGCGCGTCTTCCCCCTGAGCAACTGGACGGAGCTGGACGTATGGAATTATGTCCGCATGGAAAAGATACCCCTTCCCTCCCTCTATTTCTCCCACAAAAGGAGGTGTATCCGCAAGAGGACCGGTATGCTTTTGGCGCACTGCCCGCAGGTGCAGGCGGGCCCCCAGGACGCGGTCCTGGACCTCTCCGTCCGATGCAGGACGGTGGGCGACATGACCTGCACGGGCCTGGTGGAATCCAAGGCATTGAACATCGACGCCGTGATCCGAGAGATACTCTCATCTCGGACAACCGAAAGAGGCACCCGCATGGACGACAAATTCTCAGACACCGCCATGGAGGATCGCAAGAGGCAGGGGTACTTCTGAATGGACCTTCTGAGGCTCATCACAGCGGGGAGCGTGGATGACGGCAAGAGCACCTTGATCGGGCGCCTCCTCCTGGACAGCAAGGCCCTCCTCGAGGACCAGTTGGCCGACGTTCGGCAAGCCAGCGCCAGAAGGGGCGACGAGGAGCTGAACCTGGCGCTCCTGACCGACGGACTCAAGGCCGAACGGGAGCAGGGGATCACGATCGACGTGGCCTACCGGTATTTCACCACCCCGCGCAGGAAATTCATCATCGCGGACTGCCCCGGGCACGTCCAGTACACGCGCAACATGGTGACCGGGGCCTCCACGGCGAACCTTGCCCTTCTCTTGGTGGACGTGAGGAAGGGCCTTCTGGAGCAAACAAGGCGGCATTGCTTCGTGGCGTCCTTGCTTCGGATTCCCCATCTGGTGATCTGCGTCAACAAAATGGACCTTGTGGATTATTCCCGGACGGCGTTTGAGAAGGTCCGGGAGGAATTCCAGGAGTTTTCGCAAAAGCTCGAGATCTACGACGTCTCCTTCATGCCGATCAGCGCCCTCCAGGGCGACAACGTGGTCGAGCGCTCGGCGAGGACCCCCTGGTACAAGGGGCAGTCCCTGCTGACCCATCTCGAGGAGGCTCACATTGCAAGCGACATTAATCACAGAGACCTGCGCTTGCCCATCCAGCACGTGATCTGTCCGCAGGGGGGGGGCGTCCGGGACTATCGGGGCTACGCGGGGATGGTCGCGAGCGGCACCCTGCGCCAGGGCGACGAGGTCGTGGCCCTTCCCTCTGGGTTTTTGAGCCGGGTGAGGAGTTTGGAGCTAGGCGGCCAAGGCATGCCGGAGGCCGCGGCCCCCCTTTCAGTCACAGTGAGGCTCGAGGATGAGATTGATCTCGCCCGAGGGGACGTCCTGGCCCGCCCAAACAACCAGCCCGCAGTCGGCCAGGACGTCGAGGCCATGATCTGCTGGATGGACCAGGAGTTCCTGGTTTCGGGCAGGAAATACGTCATCCGCCACACGACCAGCGAGGCCCTGGGCCTCGTGCGGGAAATCGCCTACAAGCTCGACATCAACACCCTGAGCAGGATTTTCGACGATAAAAAGGTGGGGTTGAACGACTTCGCGAGGGTGAGGCTGCGCACCAGCCGCCCTCTTTGCTATGACCCCTACCGGTTGAACCGCGCCACGGGAAGCTTCGTCATGATCGACCAGGGCTCCTGCGCCACTGTCGCGGCTGGGATGATCCTCTAGTATACGCGGCAAGAAATTCGCAACGCGATTTCTTGCCGCGTACGACCTCAAAGGCCTTTATACGTCCGTGCGCTTCGCGCACGGACGTATACGGAATCTGTGGTTTCACACGGCAAGGAGTCCTGGGGAGTATTCGAAGAAAACCCGTGGCGAACTCCTTGCCGTGTGTACTAGCGTCCGGCCGCCAGTTCTCTTTCCGCAGGAAACGACTTAAACCTCTGCTCCTCCCAGTAGCGGTAGAACCTGCCTTTTTTGGCGATGAGTTCCCCGCAGGAGCCTTCCTCAACGACCCTGCCGCCCTCGATCACCACGATCTTGTCGGCGTTCCTGATCGTGGAAAGCCTGTGGGCGACGACGATGGAGGTCTTGTCCTTCACCAGGGCCTCGATGGAATCCTGGATGAGGGCCTCGGTCTCCGAGTCCAGGGAGCTCGTGGCCTCGTCCAAGAGTAGGATATCCACCCCTTTGAGCATGGCCCTGGCTATGGAAAGCCTCTGCTTCTCCCCTCCGGACAAGCGGATGCCCCGGTCCCCGATCCGGGTCTCAAGCCCCTCTGGCAGGTTCATGATGAAGTCGCGGAGCCTGGACTCTTGGACGGCCTCCCAAAGCCTGTCCTCGGGGATCATGCCGTCAAGGCCGTAGGCCAGGTTTTCCCGGATCGTGCCGTTGAAAAGCAGGGTTTCCTGGCTTACGAGAGCCATCCTGGCCCGCAGGGATTTGAGCGAGAACTCCCTGAGATCGGTCCCGTCAAGCAGGATCACGCCGGGAGGGGGATCGTAGAATCGCAGCATGAGATTGATGAGCGTCGTTTTCCCAGTTCCGCTCGGCCCCACGATGGCCGTCATCTTGCCTCGCTCGACAGAGAATGAAATATCATCGAGCGTCTCGAGGCTATTCGGGAAGGCAAAACGCAGCCCTCTGAATTCCATCCGCTCCTTCAGGCCGCCGAATTTCCTATGGCCGTCCGGTACATAATGCTTGCCCTCGTCGTCCAGGAACCTGAGCACCTCGGCCATGGGGCCGTAAATCCTGTTCAAAGACATTCTGAAGTTGTTAAAAATGCCGAAAGCGGTCGAGGACTTCCTCAAGAGATAGAAATACACGAGCAGTACCGGCGCAGCCTGCGGCCCTTTCCTGCCCACAAGGAAGGCCATGGCCGCGAGCAAGAGCAGCATCATGACGACGAAGAGTATCTCCTGGAAGGGGCGCGCCAGGGCCGCCTGCTTGTCTATGCTGCATTCCAGGCTTTCGACCGAATGGGTGGCTTGCGCGAACTCCTCGCTTTCACGCTCTTCCCTGGTATAGGATTTGACCAGCAGGATGCAGGATAGGATGTTGGACACGCGGCCATGGAGGGCCTTCCGGGCTTCGGCGCACGATGCCGAGGTTCTCTTGATTTTCTCGGCGATCCAGCGCAAGGCGCGATGCATGATCGGATAAACCAGGAGGACGACAATGGTCAGTTTCCAGGAAATGGCGAACATCAGAACCAGATAGACCGCAAGCATAAAGAGCGAGCCGAGCGTTTCCTGGAGCAGCTTGAGCTGGTTGACGATGTTCTCTGTGAAACCCAAGATCACGCTTTGCATGTGCCCGACGTTGCTCTGATCGAAGAACAGTTTCCCGAAGCGGAGGCAGCGGTCGAAGAGTCTCCGCTTCATTTGGTGGGACAATCGCCTCACCGTTTGAAAGCCGTAAAGGGAAGCCGCATAGCCGAGCAGGTTCTTCAGGAGAGCGGTGATGAAGATCAGCGCCAAAGCCATGACAAAGAACGCCGGGTCGGAGTTCGGAAGCAACCAGGGAGCCGCGGACTCGATGGCCTTAAAGACCCGGGAGTGCCTGATGGCCGTGAAATCCATCCTGATGATCCCCTGGGCTGCCGGGACCAGGAGTATCACGCTGAGGCCTTCGAAGACGGCGGCCATGAAGG
>CAYLZQ010000164.1:0-5193 GCA_964388045.1 uncultured Elusimicrobia bacterium
GGTCCATCTTGCCGATGTAGCCGATCAGGTGGCTGGCCAGGGATCCGAGAGGGTAGTGGCGCCTGGCCTCAACGATCAGATCCACTCCGGGGTAGATGGTCTTGAGCTCAGAGAGCCTGAACATGGTCTGGGCCGGCAGGTTCTCGGCCAGACGTAGGGCGGTCTCCTCGCGCTGGGCCTGCTGGAGGATCTCAAGCAGGCCCTCGGGGTCCTGCCGGAGCTGGGGGGCCAGGTCCTGGGCGAGGGCTCCGAGGTCGGAGCGGGCCTTCCCCTTCCCGGGCAGGTAGATCAGGGAGAACGCGGGACGGTTGGTGGCCAGGGCCGCCCCATTTCGGTCGTAGAGGCGACCGCGAGGGGCCGTCTGGTAGATGAACTGGGTGCGGTTGCGCTCGGCTGCCAGGCGGTATTCCCCGTGCTCGAGTATCTGAAGCTGCCCGAGCCTCAGGCCCAGGATCCCTCCGGCCGCCCAGATGATAATCCAGAGGGCGTTGAGCCTCCCCTGGAGGGCATGGTGGTTGTGAGTCATGGCCTGCGCCCCCAGAGCACGAAGAGGAGAGCGGCCAGGAGGGCGTTGTAGAAAGGATCGAGGATAAACTGCGGCCATCCGCCCCAAAGGAAGTCCCTGGCGAAGACCAGCCCCAGGAGACTCAGAAGCAGGAAGTAGGCCCAGCTCATGAAGAGCACGACCACGCACTGGGGGGCAAGGCCCGTCACGTCGATCTGCCGGCGGACCGAGCCCGTCCCGTAGCCGACCAGGGTCAGGGCGAAGGCATTGGCGCCAAAAAGGCGGGGGCTGAGGACGTCCAGGAAAAGGCCCCAGCCGAAGCCCAGGCACATCGCTGGGATCGGGCCTTCCCTGGCCGCCACCCCTACGGTCAGGACCAGGAGGAGCTGGGGGGCAAGCCCAAAAAGGGAGAAGTGCGAGGTCCAAAGCCAATAGCCCAGCATGGCCATAAAAAAGAGGAGGAGCCTCCTTAATACCGTCACCGCGCCGCCTCCGCGGCGTCCTGGGAAACTCCGCCCCCCTGGGACCGCGCCATGGACTGGGACCTCCCGGGAAGGGCCTTCTTCAAAAGCAGGACCTCCGTGAGGGCCGAGCCCTCCACTGCGGGTTCCACCTCCACGGCTTGGTATGTGAGAAAGGGATCGCGAGGACGCACCCGGACCGCGGTCCCGATCAGGATCTCCGGAGGGAAGGTGGCGCTCGTCGGGGATGTGGTGACAGACTCCCCGGCCTGAAGCTGAACCTCTGAGGAAAGATAGTTCATTAGGAGCCGCCGCCCTCCCTGGCCCTGGACCAGCCCTTCCAGGGCGCTTGCGGAGAGGGTGGCCGCCACGGAGGAGAGCTCATCCGTCACCAAAAGCACCAAGGAGGACCTGGGCCTCACCTCCACCACGCGCCCGATCGCGACCAGCCTCCCCTCCTTCTGCCCCAAGACCGGAGTATTCAAGGCCACCCCCTCCTCGCTTCCGGCGTCCACCATCAGGCTCCGGTACCAATGGAGGGGATCCCTCTCCATCACGCGAGCCCATAGGGGCTCCAGGCCCTCCGGAGGCTTGAGGCCCAGGGCAGGCCTCAGTCTCTGGTTCTCGGCCCTCAGGGCATCCGCCTCGGCCTGGACCCAGGCGGCGCGCCTGATCTCCTCGCGCAACAGGCGGTTCTCGATGTCGGCGACCAGAAGCCCCCGCACCCGCCCGGGGATCCCGGAGAGACGCTCGGCCCCCTTGGCCCCGTAGAAGGCCACTGGGTTCAAGACGTAGGCCACGCAGGCCTTGAAGGCCAGGACCGGAGCCGAGAGAGGAAGGGAAAGCAAAACCAGCGAGACCAGGGCAAAGCCGGCCAGCAGGTAGTTGGAAATTCGCGCTTCGCGATGCATGGCGTCCGGAGAAACCGGTTCCGGGGTGGCCCCTCCCTCGGAAATCCGAAGACCGGGAGACTACGCGCCGCGGTAGCGGTAGGACGTGACGAAGTCCGGGCGCCGGTCCATGATATGGTCAAGTTCCTCCAGGAACTTGCCAGTCCCCATGGCGACGCAACTCAAGGGATCCGCGGAGCGATGGACGGGAAGCTCTGTCTCCTGACGGATCAGGTCAGGCAGTCCCCGAAGGAGGGACCCTCCTCCCGCCAGCATGATCCCGCGGTCCACCAAATCCGCAGCCAATTCAGCCGGAGTCTCCTCAAGCGTATTCTTGATCACGTCCAGGATCAGCTGCACCGGCTCCATCAGGGCCTGGCGCACCTCCTCGGATGTGATGAGCACCGTCTTCGGCAGGCCGGTGGCTTGGTCCCGGCCCTTGACCTCCATGGTCTTCTCCTCCTTGAGGGGGAAGACTGATCCGATCTGGATCTTGACCTCCTCGGCGGTGGTTTCGCCGATCAGGAGGTTGTACTTCCTGCGAAAATGCATCATGACGGCTTCGTCCATCTCGTCGCCCGCGATGTCGATGGACTTGGAGACCACCAGGCCCCCCAGGGAGATGACGGCCGCCTCCGTAGTGCCCCCGCCTATGTCCACGATGAAATTGCCGTGCGGCTCGGAGATCGGGAGATCGGCCCCTATCGCGGCCGCCATGGGCTCCTCGATGAGATAAACCTCTCGCGCCCCGGCCTGCTCGGCCGACTCCTGGACCGCCCGACGCTCGACCTCCGTGATCCCCGAGGGGATGCCGATCACGATCCTCGGGTGCAGGAGGGAGCGGCGGTTGTGCACCTTGCGGATGAAATACTTGATCATCTCCTGGGTCACCTCGAAGTCGGCGATCACCCCGTTTTTGAGAGGGCGCACCGCCACGATCGAGGAGGGGGTCCGGCCGAGCATCCTCTTCGCCTCTGCCCCGATGGCCAGGACCCGTCTCGTCTCGCGGTCGATGGCCACCACCGACGGCTCGCGCAGGACGATCCCCTGGCCCTTGACGTAGACCAGGGTGTTGGCCGTGCCCAGGTCGATGCCCATATCGTTGGAGAAAAGGCTGAAGAGGAAGTCGAACATGTTCTGGCGCTGTCCGAATCAGGAGACCAAAGCGATCAGGCCTCGATCCGCGTTGTCCCCGGGCCGCTGGGAAAGGCGGACTATGCGCGTATAGCCCCCGGGGCGCTGGGCGTAACGGGGGGCGAGCACCTCAAAGAGCTTCCGGCAGACCCCTTTGTCGTGTATATGCCTGCGCACCAGGGTATGCCTGCCGCGCTTGGCCGAGGTGATGATCCTCTCGGCGAAGGGCCGCAGCTCCTTGGCCTTGGCCAGGGTCGTGACCACCTTCTCGTGGAGGAAAAGGCTCGCGGCCATGTTGCGCAGCAAGGCCCGGCGGTGGGCCGAGGTCACCCCGAGCTTGCGCCCTCCCATCTGCTTGATCATCGCCTAACCCACCTGCATGCCCAGGGAAAGGCCCATGTCCTTGAGGCGATCCTTGATCTCGTCGAGGGACTTCTTCCCGAAATTCTTGACCGCCAGGAGCTCCTCGTCGCGCTTGGAAACCAGCTCTCCTATGGTCCTGATCCGCGCCACCTTCAGGCAGTTGGAGGCGCGGGAGGAAAGCTCGATCATCTCGATCGGCTGGCCCAGTATCTCCCTGAGCTTCGTGTCCACGGTCGGGGCAACGAGCGCCCCCCCCGCGGGGGCCTCCCCCTCAACGTAGCCTGGGGTCTCATGAGCCGCGGCGGCCTCCTCCTCCGGGATGAAGATGTTGAGGGACTCCCGGAGGAGCTTGGCGGCCTGAATCAGGGCCTCCGCCGGATTCAAGGAGCCGTCCGTCCATATCTCCAGGATTAGTCGGTCGTAGTCAGTCACCTGCCCCACCCGGGCGTTCTCGACATCGTAATGGGTCTTGACCACCGGCGAAAAGAGGGCGTCCACTGGCAAAAATCCGGCCGGCCAATGGCTCTGGGCCCTGAGCTCCTCGGCTGGAACGTAGCCCCGCCCTTTGGAGATCTCGATCTCCATATCCAGCTTCCCCCCTGCCTCGATGTGGGCTATCACGAGGTCTGGGTTCACGATCTCGACGTTGGAATTCCCCTGGACCATCGCCGCCGTGACGGCTCCTTCCTTGTTGGCCGTCAGGTAGACCGTCTCCGGGCCGTTCGAGAAAAGCTTGACGCGCAGCTTCTTAAGGTTGAGGAGGATATTCATCGCGTCCTCCCTGACCCCGGTGATGGCGGCATACTCGTGGAGGGCCTTCTCGATGCGTACCGCCGTGACAGCGGCCCCCTCGAGCGAGGAGAGAAGAACCCGGCGCAGGGCGTTGCCGACCGTATGGCCGTAGCCGCGCTCGTAAGGCTCGGCCACGAACTTGGCGTAGTTCTCCGAGAGGGTTTTCTCGTCAACGCTCAGCTTCTGGGGAAGGATCAGCTCTTTATAGGCCATGGAAACCTCTATCACGATATAGGCGGCATGTTACGGACGCAAGGCAACGCTTCGCGTTGCCTTGCGATATCACTTTGAATAGTACTCGATAATCAACTGCTCCGTCACGGGGAAGGACATCTCTGCGCGCTCGGGGTGGCGCAGAACCTTGACAGAAAGCTCCTCCTCGTTAAAGACGAGGAAGCTGGGGCGGTTGTTGAGGCGCTTGGCCGTGTCGAGGCTGAGCTTGACGCCCACGTTCTCCCTAAGCTTCGGGGTCAGGGCCACCACCTCCCCGGGCCTGAGGTGGTAAGAGGGTATGTTGACGACCCGCTCGCCCACCCTTACGTGGTTGTGCAGGACCAACTGCCGGGCGGTGTTGAGCGAAGTCGCCAGCCCCCCCCTTCGGACTATGTTGTCGAGGCGCATCTCCAGGGAACGCAGAAGATGGTCCCCGGAGGCCTCCGGGCTCTTAGAGGCCGCCGCGACCAGGCGCTGGAAAGGCCTCTCCGCGATCCCGATCATGCGGCGCAGCTTCTGTTTCTCGCGCAGGCGTATCGCGTAGGGGGAGGGCTTGCCCCTTTGGGGCCCAGCCATCCCCGGGGGGCTCGGGCGCCTCTCCAGCACGCATTTCGTGTAACACTTGTCTCCCTTCAAAAACAGCTTGGTCTGCTCGCGGCGGCACAACTTGCAGACCGACTGGATGTAGCGCGACATGGCTAGACCCTCCTGGCTTTCGGGGGACGGCACCCGTTGTGTGGAATCGGGGAAACGTCCTTGAGGCTGACCACGACAAGCCCCGAGTTGCCCAAGGCCCTGACGGCCGTCTCACGCCCTGGGCCCGGTCCCCTGATGG
>CAYLZQ010000165.1:0-5192 GCA_964388045.1 uncultured Elusimicrobia bacterium
GAAGCCCCGGAGGCGGCCCCGGCCGCGGCCTCCCGGGGCTCCGCGACCCTGCTTCTGGTCGAGGACGATGACTCGGTCCGGGCCCCCCTGGGGCGCATCCTGCGCTCCAGCGGCTATACGGTCCTGGAGGCCCGCGACGGGGAGGAGGCCATCCAGCTCGTGAAGGCCCGAGGCCGGGAGATCAGCCTCATCCTGACCGACGTGGTGATGCCAAGGATGGACGGCCTCTCCTTGGCCGCCAAGGCCAGGGGCCTAGTCCCCCGCGCCAAGATCCTCTATATGTCGGGATACACCGAAGAGGAGGTGGCCCGCCAGGGCCGCTTTGAAGCCGCGGCCATCCTCCTCCAGAAGCCGGTCTCGCCGCACGCCCTGCTGCGCGCCGTGAGGGAGGCCCTGGCTTCGTAGCAAGCCGGGGAAAAGGCGCGGGCCCAGGCGGGAATGCTAAAATGCGCGGGTGAACATTCCCGAGCTCTTCGCGCGCAAGAATCCGGTATTCTCCTTCGAGTTCTTCCTCCCCAAGGCCCCCGAGGACGTGGAGGGATTCCTGGCCAACGTCCGCGAGCTCAAGGCCCTTGAGCCCGATTTCGTGACCCTGACCTACGGGGCAGGGGGAAGCGCGCGCCATAAGACCATCGAGACCGCGGGGAGGATCAGGAGGGAGGTGGGGCTTGAGACCGCAAGCCACCTCACCGGCATCGCCCACACCTCCTCCGAGATGGCCGAGATCCTCGACCAGCTCGAGGCCCTGGGCATCGAGAACATAGTGGCCCTGCGCGGGGATCAGCCCAAAGACAGGGCCGTCTTGCCCCCCGGCCAAAGGGACTTCGGCTACGCGGCGGACCTGGTGCGCTTCATCAAGGGGAGGGGGGGATTCCACCTGGCCGTGGCCGGCTACCCGGAAACCCACCCCGAGGCCGCCTCCCCGGAGGAGGACCTGGCCCACCTCGCGGAGAAGGTCAGGGCCGGGGGAAATTGGGTCATCACCCAGCTCTTCTTCGACAACAGGGACTACTTCGACTTCGCGCGGCGCGCGCGCAAGGCCGGGATCAAGGTCCCGATCGTGCCCGGGATCATGCCCGTCACGAGCTACTCCCAGCTCAAGCGCTTCACCGCCATGTGCGGGGCGAGGATCCCGCAGGAGATGGCCGAGAGGCTTGCGGCCATCCAGGAGGACCCTGAGGCCGTCACCCTCTACGGGATCGACTACTCGACCCTGCAGTGCCGCGAGCTCCTGGCCGGGGGGGCCCCCGGCATCCACTTCTACACCTTGAACCGCACCCGCTCGACCTCCCAGATCCTGGCCAACCTTAGGAAGAGCCCCTGAGGCCCCGATAGTGGAGCGCGCGCGAAGGAGGCCGACCCTCGGCTTGGGGCTGCCGGCGGTCTTCATTGCGGCGGGACTAGCCGCGCAGGAAATATCCACCGGCCCCGCGATCGGGGAGATACGCGTGGAGCGGGTCAACGTCTTCGACCCGGCCAAGGGCGAGGACTGGTGGCCCTTCCGCGCGGCCAACCTGATCCATGTCATGACCAGGGAGCCTGTGATCCGCCGCGAGCTCCTCCTGGGGAGCGGCGAGCCCTGGGACCGATTAAAGGCCCTGGAGTCCGAGAGGAACCTCCGCTCCCTGGGCCTCTTCCGAAGGGCCGATATCCTGCCCCAGACCAGGCCGGACGGGAAAAGCGACCTCTGGGTGCGCACCCAGGACATCTGGACCTTGAGGCTGTTGCTCTCGGTCGGGACAGAGGGGGGGGAAAGCTTCTTCAGCCTCGGGGCCTCGGAAAGCAACCTCCTGGGATACGGCAAGGACGTGGGCTTCCTGTATTCCCAAACCGGGCCCAAGTTCCGCAGGGAATTCCACTACGCGGACCCCCGCTTCCTGGGGACTCGCCTGAGGCTGTCTCCCTCCTACTCCAAGACCAACCGCGGCGACTCCATCGCGGCCGATCTGGCAAGGCCCTTCTTCTCCCTGGAGACCCCCTATGCCCTGGGCCTGGGCTGGTCGCGCAGCGTGGACGAGTCGGGCCTCTTCGAGGAGGGAGCCGAGGTCTCCAAGTCCCTGCACAGGTCCCGGGCGGTCTCGGCGGGCCTGGGCCTGCGCCTGCCCGAGGAGCGCTTCTTCACTCAGAGGATCGAGGGGGGCTGGCACGCCGAGAGGCAGGAGTTCTCCGCTATTCCCGAGACCCGGGCCGGGACCCTGCCCTCTTCCCGGGAGCTCTCGGGCCCCACCCTGGGCTACTCCTGGATCCAGCCCCTATACCTCAAGGAGACCTACATAGACAGGATGGAGCGCGTGGAGGACTTCAACCTGGGCAACGAGCTGAGGCTGCTGGCCGGGGCCATGGGGACCGGGACCGGCTCGGACCGGGAGCGCTGGATCTTCAACGCCAGCGACCAGCAGGGGCTCGGCCTCGGGTCCGGGCGCTTCGCCCTGAGCCAGGTGGGGGCCTCGGGCCGCGTGGCCAGGGGGAGATGGGAGAACGCCCTCTTCTTCGCCAACCTCAACCTCTTCTGGAAGACCTCCTGGCCCCTCCCCCAGACCTGGGTCGCGCACCTGGAGGGCTCCAGCTCCCGGAGCCTGGATGGGGAAAACCAGCTCGTCCTGGGGGGGAGCAACGGCCTGCGCGGCTACAAGAACAACAGCTTCGTGGGGGGAAAGGCCGTCCTCCTCAACCTGGAGAACCGTTTCTTCATTCCGGGGGAGTACTTCCACCTCCTGCGCTTCGGGGGGGCGGTCTTCTTCGACTCCGGGGCGGTCGTCCCCGAGGGGAGCGGGATCTCATGGAGGCGCTTCAAGTCCGACGTGGGGGCCGGACTGCGCCTGAGCTCCACGCGCTCCCGCAGCGGGGGGGTGCTCCGTTTCGACCTCGCCTATGCCTTGAACCCGGGACCCGGGTCGCGCTGGGTGATCTCGATCAGGGGCCAGCAGGCCTTCCAGATCTTCAACAGCGCGACCAGCCGAGTGCGCCAGAGCCCGGGCCCCAGGCTCTAGTTTTCCTTAGCGGCATCTCTGCCGGGCCTTCCCAGGCCCGGCCTGATTTCCAGGGCCGGGACCGAAAAAGGTATCATGGCCCTTGAAAAGTGAACATCCTCCCGGCAGCCCTGACCCTCGCCCTGGCCCCGGCCTGGGCCATACGCCCTGAGACGGACAGGCTCATCCTCCAGGGCCTTGACGCGGCCTACGGCTTCGACTTCGAGCGGGCGGCCTCCCTCTTCTCCGAGGCGGACCAAGCCGAGCCCGACCATCCGGCCGGCCCCTTCTTCCTGGCCTCCCTCAAGTGGCTGGAGTTCTCCCAGAACGCGGACATCCCGGGAAGCCTCAAGGCCTTGGAGCCCCAGTTCAACCGGCTGCTTGAGGAGACCTTCGAGCGCTCGCGCAGGATGCGCGAGAAGAGCCCCGAGGACCCGGAGGCCTTCTTCTACCTTGGGGGGGCCTACGGGATGCGCGGTCGCTGGCAACTCTTGAAGCGCCAATGGATCCGGGCGGCCTCCAGCGGCTACAAGGGCTACAGGCAACTCAAGAAGGCGGTCGAGCTCGACCCCTCCTTTTACGACGCCTACCTGGGCCTGGGCATGTACGACTACTACGCGGCCAAGCTCCCGGCCGTGATCAAGCTCGCCGCCCTCCTGGTCGCGCGGGGAGACAAGGAGCGCGGCCTGAGCCACGTGCTGCTCGCGATCGAAAAGGGGCATTACAGCGTGACCGAGGCCAAGCTCTTCCTGGTCGGAATCTACACCGGATACGAGAAGCAGCCCCAAAAAGCCCTCCAGATCATCCAGGAGCTGCGCCGGCAGAAGCCCGAGAACCTCTTCTTCACCTTCATGGAGGTCGTGGCCCGCATCGACTCCCAGGACTGGATGGGGGCCATCGCCTACGGGGAAGAGCTCCTGCCCAAGGCCAGGGAGGCCTCCTACACCAGGCCCCAGCTCAGCCTCATCGAGCTCTACCTGGGCGAGGCCTACCTGGGGGCCAAGGACTACGAGAAGGCCGTGGAGACCTTCACCCGCTGCATCGAGCAGGCCCCGGAGCCCAGGAAGGCCACGGTCACCTACTGCTACCTGCGCCGGGCCCAGGCCCTGGACCTCCTGGGCCGGCGCGAGGAGGCCCTCAGGGACTACCGCCTGGCCGAGGAACGCCCGGACTTTTTCGATTCCCAGGACAAGGCCAGGAAGGGCTTGAAGAGGGAAGCGACCCATGACGAGGTCCTCCGCCAGCTCCTGGAATGAGGAGGAGCGCCCGAGCGCGCGGCCGATGTGCTAGAATGGGGCAATTGAAACGGATCGCCCCCCTGCTTGCCCTGCTCGCCCTGGCCGGCTGCACCCTGAGAGGGATCGCCCTGCGCTCCACGACCGCCCTCCTGGAGCGCGGAGCCCCGGCCTTCTACGAGGAGACCGACCCCCAGCTCGGCCGGGAATCCCTGGCCGCCCAGCTCAAGCTCCTTGAGGCCCTTCTGCGCAACGAGCCCGGAAACCGCAGGCTCCTCCTGCTTGCCGCCGAGGGCTTCTCAGGCTACGCCTTTCTCTTTCTCGAGGACAGCCAGCCCGAGAGGGCCAAGGGATTCTACCTGAGGGGAAGGGATTACGCCCTGCGGGCCCTGGCCCGCAAGGCGACGTTCGCGAGGCTTGCCGAGCTGGATTTGGAAAGCCTCGAAAAGGCGCTCAAGACGGCGCGCCGCGAAGACGTCGCGGCGCTGTTTTGGGCGGCCTTCGCCTGGGCCGGCTGGATCAACCTCTCCAGGGACTCCCCACACGCCCTGGCTGAGCTGCCCAGGACCGTGGGACTCATGCAGAGGGTCCGGGAGCTGGACCCCCAGTTCCACTTCGCCGGGTCCGACCTCTTCTTCGCCGTCTACTACGCCTCGCGCCCCGCCATCCTGGGGGGAAACCTGGGCAAGGCCAGGAGCCATTTCCTGGAGGCCAGAAGGCGCACCGAGGGCAAGTACCTGATGGCCTACGTGCTGGAGGCCAGGCACCTGGCAGTCCAAGCCCAGGACCGGGAGCTCTTCCAGGAGCTGCTCTCCAAAGTCCGGGAGGCCAAGGCCGGCTCCCTGCCCAACGCCGGCCTCACGGACGCGGTGGCCAAGGACAAGGCCAGGGCCCTCGCGGAGAAGGCGGATGATTACTTCTAGGCTGCGAGCGGCTGCGCGCGGCAGCGCGCGTACTGACGCCACGGCGCTAAAGGAGGGCGCCAGGG
>CAYLZQ010000166.1:0-5191 GCA_964388045.1 uncultured Elusimicrobia bacterium
AGGGCCACCCGGATCGCCTGCGCCTGCCCGGGATAGAGGCCTCCACCGGCTCCCTGGGCCAGGGGCTCTCGATGGCGATCGGAATGGCCCTGGCCGGAAAGCTCGACAAAAAGGACTACAGGGTCTACGCCGTCCTGGGGGACGGGGAGCTCCAGGAGGGCCAATGCTGGGAAGCCTTCATGTCCGCGCCCAAGTTCGGCTTGGACAACCTGACCGTGGTCGTGGACCACAACCACGGCCAGATCGACGGGCCGGTGCGCGAGGTCATGAACATAGACCCCCTGAAGGACAAGCTGGAGAGCTTCCATTGGGAGGTCAGGATGATCGACGGCCACGACCTGGGAGAGATCGAAGATGCCCTCTCCTGGGCGCGGGAGGTCAAGGCCAGGCCCCAGGCGATCGTGGCGGACACTGTCAAGGGCAAGGGGGTCTCCTTCATGGAGCACAACATCGCCTGGCACGGGGCCGCCCCCAAGAAAGAGGAGGCCGAGAGGGCCCTCCGGGAGCTCCTCAATGGCTAAGGCCACTCGCGAGGCCTTCGGCGAGGCTCTCGTGTCCCTGGCTGAGAAGCACCCGGACCTGGTGGTCCTGGACGCGGACCTCTCCAAGTCCACCATGACCCAGGCCTTCGCAAAGAAGCACCCCGAGCGCCACTTCGAGTTGGGGATCGCGGAGCAGAACATGATCGGGGTGGGTGCGGGCCTGGCCCTCTGCGGCAAGATCCCGGTCGTGACCAGCTTCGCCTGCTTCCTGGTGGGGCGCCTGGAGACCATCCGGATCGCGGCGGCCTACAACCGCGCCAACCTCAAGATGGTGGGAACACACGCGGGCCTGGGCATAGGCGAGGACGGGACCTCCCAGATGGGGCTTGAGGACATAGGGGCCCTGCGCTCCCTTCCCCACGTGGTCATCCTTCAGCCCGCTGACGCCCTGGAAACCACCCAGGCCGTGGCCTGGATGCTGGAGCACCAGGGGCCGGTCTACCTGAGGCTCACCAGGCAGAAGATGGAGGACTGCCACGGGCCAGACTACCGCTTCGAGCCCGGCAGGGCGGACGTGGTCTGGCAGCCCCCGGAGGCCGGGCACCTTCAAGCCGCGATCTTCGCCTCTGGAGGGACTGTCCCCCACGCGATCCTGGCGGCCAAGGAGCTCTGGGCCCGGGGCTTCGCAGCCCGGGTCGTCAACGCCTGCACCTTGAAGCCCTTCGACGAGGAGGCTGTGGCGCGCCATGCCCAGGACAGCGGGCGCCTGGTCACGGTGGAGGACCACAACGTGAACGGGGGCCTGGGCACCGCGGTCTGCGAGGCGGTGGCCCAGAGAGGCCTTGGGATCCCGGTGGTCAGGCTCGGGGTCCGCGACTTCGGCGAGTCAGGAAAGCCCGAGGAGCTCTACGACAAGCACGGCCTCTCCAGCCCCCACATCATCGAGGCCTGCCTCAGAAACCTGAATTAGCCTATCGTAATAGTGTCAGACAACCTTACTTCGGCAACAAATCCCGTAGGATGTGCCCCATTTTCCGGCGTGGCACTGGAAATGAACTCTTTATTGCCTTTATCGTGCCAACCTCCTTATTAGCCCTATCGCTGGAGTGCGAGCTTACCTGGTAACTCATGCCTCCCCCGTCAGCAGTCAACGTCTCGTAGAGACAAACGTAACAAATGCCAGTCTCAGCGTCGCAGCCCCCACAACCATCTTTGAAGGTCCCTCCAATCGGCTCAGTATTGGTGCCTGCTGCGAAGCTTCCGCTGTATTTAAAGGCTGCCAACTCACTTATCGATGACACGCCGAATAAGTATTTCTTGCCCGCTTCCAGAGTTCCAGAGAGCTCAGCGTCAAAATCACTTGCATCCCATGCTGAATCAGAGTTAAGCCACCAATAATCCCCCGTAGCAGGGTCCTGCTCGAAAACATCCACCCATGCCTCCCCTCCCTTATCGGCAATCGCCCGAAACACCACAGAAGTAGCCTCAGCATAACTCACAGGCCCCCTGATATCCTCATAATAGCCCCCGAACCCGGAAGAGAGATCTTCGTATAAGGTGTCGTCACCTGCCTCAAGCGCTCCTGTGAAGGTATTTCCAATCGCAAGAGGATCGATTCTGGACTCGTCGACTGGCTCCCCGTCAACCATTAGGCTGTAAGCAGATTGGGCAAGACCTACAGCCAAACTGGCAATAACTGAAAATGCAAATATAGCTTTCATAATCCCCCCTGAATTTCGCCTCTATTTTAGAGTTTAGACCCGACACGCGAATATGTCAATTCACAAGAAAGTTTCCGAATGTAACATCCAAGTTGCAAGACTGTAGGAAGGGGACTCTCGGGGAGGGATCTTCCCTGCCCGTGGTCAGCGGGTGCGGCGCAAGTGGAAGAAATGGCAAGGGCCTATGGTCCTAGATTTTCATGGGCCTTTTGCAGGAGGATGAGGGCCCCAAGGCCCTGTTTCAAGCCCTCGGGAAGAGCCATCCTATACGCGCGAGATGAACAGGCTCTTCTTGGACGAGGAAGACTGGCTCAGGGACCTCCTCTGCCTCCTGGTGGCCTGTCTCGTGCACGGGGCGCTGATCTCAAGTCCTCTCCGGCCCTGGGGAGCAGCGCCCAAGGCCCCGCAAAGGGCGATTCCCGTTGACTTCGTGGATTCCCTGCCACCAGCCCTGCCACCAGCCGGGGTCTCAGCCGGGGAGAAGCTCTCAGCGGCCCCCAAAGAGCCCCCCGGGCCAAGAGCAATCGCCAAGCCCAGGGCGCCTGCCCCAAAGAGGCAGAGGGCGCCCAAAAGGATGACGGCAAGGAAAAGATCCGCCGCGGAGACTGCCATGATCATGGCCAGGAGGCAGGCAGCCCGCGAGGCGCGAGCGGCCCTGGCAGCCCAACGCCTGGAGAGGCGAAGAGAGCTTGCCCGCCTGCGCTCCGAGGAGAGGGCCCGGCGCGCTCGCCAGAGAGCGGAGATCGCGCAGGAGCTAGGAGTTTTGGCCCAAACGGATGAGCAACTCACGGACGCTCCAAACGACCCGCCCGTTAAGGGAGAAGCGGACTCGGCCGGAGGGGAGGGGAAGGCCGCAGGGCTTGCCGAGGAGGCGGAGCCGGTCTACGAGGCCGGCGAAGGAGGGGGAGGACTCGGGAGGAGCGGAGGCTCAGGGGATCTCTCCTGGTCCCTGGAAGGCCCGGCCGGCGGCCGCAGGATACTCAGGCGGGTCCTTCCCTCAAGCCCGGACTGGCTCTCCAGGCGCGGGCTTGAGCTCTCGGTGGTGATCAAGTTCCAGGTCCTGGCCAACGGCGCAGTAGGCGAGGGGGTCATCCACAAAACCTCCGGCTTCCCCGAGGTGGACCGCCGAGCCCTGGAAGCCCTGAGGGCCTGGAGGTTCGCGGCCTCACGCTCCTCGGAGACCTGGGGCAAGGTCAGGTTCAGGTTCCTGATGGGATAGCCATGCCGACATTGCGAGTCCTTAGCTTCCTCAGCCTGGCCCTACTCCTGGCGCCGCAGGCCTCGGCCCAGGAGAACTGGCAGACCCTGAGCATGGAGGCCAAGGCCGTGATGGGGGAGCTCAAGTACCAGCGCGGGGACTTCTCCGAGGCGCGCGCCACCTTCCGAGACTCCCTTGACGCGAGCACCAAGCTCTCTGATCCCGAGGACCAGGTGATGGGGCTGGGCCTCTACCGCTCGGCCGAGCTCGCGGCGCGGGGCGGAGACTTCGAGGCGGCCAGGGAGCACCTCGAGATCCTCATCCGCCGCTTCCCGGGCTCAGAGTGGGCGCGAAAGGGGGAAAGGCTCCTGGGGCTTCTCCCAGGAAAGACCAGCCAGGAGGGGCTTGCCGCTCTGGAGGAGCCTCTCATCAGCGGGGAAGGACCCGAGGCCCTCCTGGGCCTCCTGCAGGCCTTGGTGAGGGAGGGCTCCCTGGAAGAGGCCCTCGCGGCCTGCCTGGATTTCCTGGAGCGCTATCCAGGCCATGCCTCACAGCCAGAGGTGAAGCTCCTGGGCGCTGCCCTCTGCCTCGGCCTGGGTAAGCCTGCCGCGGCCGCAGGGATGCTCAGGGACCTCGCCTCCCAGGCCCTCGACTCAGAACTCAAGGCCAAGGCCCTCCACCTGCTCGGGGCCTCCCTCCTAGAACTGGGGGACCACGAAGGCATACTCCGGGAGATCCCAGAGGCGCACCCTGCCAAGGGCTTGAGCCGCTGGACCCTCATGGCCCAGGTCTGGAGAGCGGCCTCAGAGGAGAGGCTTGGCCTCTCCGAAAAGGCGGCAGAGAGCTACCGAGGTTTCCTAGGGTCAGGGATCCCCTCGCCCCTCAGGGCCTATGCCCTGGCAGCCCTGGCCCAAGACCTGGACCGGCAAGGCTCGGAGCTTGCGGCCCTCAAGGCCCTCAGGCAGACGCAAGAGGAGGCCGGGCGCTGGGGCATGGGGGAGCTTGAAGCCGCATCCAGCCTCTCCACAGGCCATCTCCTCACCCGGCTGCGCCGCTTCGCACAGGCCTCCTCAGCCTATGCCGGCTTCCTGCGTAGGCATCCGGCACATCCCCAGAGGAGCCTCGCCCTCTACCAGCAGGGCCTGGCCTTGAAACGCCTGGGACGCAGGGAGGAGGCGCTCGCGGCCTTCTTGCACCTCGCGCAGGCAAGCCCGGATTCGGTCTACGCCCCTGAGGCCCACCTCCAGCTCGGCCAGGTCTACTCCGAGCTTGGAGAGGACTCCAAGGCCATCGCCCACTACAAGCTTCTGGGCCAAGACGAGCAGGGCCGGAGGGAGGCCCTTCTCCTCATCGCGCACGTCCATTACAACCAAAAGCGCTTCGCGCAGGCCATCCCTCTCTACTGGGAATTCCTGGAGCTCTACCCGGGCCACCCGCGCCGCCGCGAGGTCGAGAGCCTCCTGCTCACCTCCTACTGGCTGGGAGCCAGGGAGGACCCGGGGCTTCTAAAGGCAGCCTTCCTTTTCCAGGACCATCCGATCACGGCCCACATCCTCTGGGACCTAGGAGCCAGGGCCTACCGGCAAGAAGACTACTCCAAGGCCGCGGAGATCTTCTCCAGGTACGCCTCGCGCTATCCCAGGGCCAAGCACGCCTCCGAGAGCCTCTTCTACCACGGGGAATCCCTGAGGAAGCTCGGGGACTTCGCAGGGGCCGCGCTCTCTTACCACGCCTTCCTGGCCAGCTTTCCCAGGGAGCCCAGAGCACTTGGCACCCTGGCGCTCTCCTTT
>CAYLZQ010000167.1:0-3033 GCA_964388045.1 uncultured Elusimicrobia bacterium
CTGGGCTTTGGATTCATCGAGCTCGGCTCGGTGACTCTCAGGCCGCAGCCCGGCAATCCCAAGCCCAGGCTCTGGCGCGTGCCCGAGGCCTCCGCCTTGATCAACAGGATGGGCTTTTGCGGAGCCGGAGCTCCTGCGGCGGCCAAGAAACTTGCGGCGCTCCGGGGTCCGTTGCCGCTGGGAATCAGCCTGGGGCTTAACGCGGACTGCCCCAGGGAGAAGGCTCCTCAAGAGTATGCCCAAACCTTCAAGCTCCTGGAGCCCTACGGGGACTACTTCGCGGTGAACGTGAGCTCCCCCAACACCCAGGGGCTGCGCGACCTTGAGGCAGCCCATGAGCTCAAGGGTATACTGGAGGCCCTCCAGGCCGAGAACAAAGGCTCAAAGCCCGTGCTGGTCAAGATCTCTCCTGACCTGGGCGACCAGGACCTGCCGGAGCTCCTGGGCGTCATCCAGGGATCGGCCTCGGGCGTGATAGCGGCCAACACCACCCTCTCGCGCGAGGGCCTCCCGGCCTCAGCGAGGGCCCTGCCGGGGGGCTTGAGCGGCAGGCCCCTGCGTAAAAGGGCGGTTTGCCTGGTCCGCAGGATACATCGCTTGACCCAGGGCAAGCTTCCCATCATCGGAGCGGGCGGGGTCTTCACGGGCCGGGACGCCTTCGAGATGATCAGCGCCGGGGCCTGCCTGGTCCAGCTCTACACCGCCCTGGTCTTCAGGGGCCCGGCAGCGGCCCTGCGCATCCAGGAGGAGCTCGCGGAGCTTCTGGAGCGCTCGGGGTGCGCAAGCGTGGCCGAGGCTGTGGGGACCGAAAGGGAGTTGGCTGCATGACACAAATTATCTGCGCCCTCGATGTGGACACGATCATGAGGGAGGAGGAGCTCCTGGAGCGCTTGAAGGGCACGCTCACCTTCTACAAGGTGGGCCTGAGGCTCTTCACGGCCCACGGCAAGCGCGCAGTGGACCTGGTCCACCGCCACGGGGGGAAGGTCTTTCTGGACCTCAAGTTCCTGGACATCCCACAGACCGTGGCCCACGCAGTGCACGAGGCCCGGAGGCTGGGGGTGGAGGCGGTCTCCCTGCACCTCTCGGGGGGCGCGGACATGATCCGCGCGGCCGCGGAGGTCCACCCGCGGCCCAAGCTCTGGGGAGTGACCATACTCACCAGCATGCTGGGCAAGGACCTCCAGGCCATCCATCCCCGGGCCACGATCCCGGGCGCGGTCAAGAACCTCGCCCGGATGGGCTGGGTGAGCGGAATCGATGGGACCATCTGCTCGGGCCAGGAGGTCGCCGCTCTGCGCAAGGCCTTGAGGCACCTGGACATGCGCTTCATCACCCCGGGCATCCGGCCGGCCGGCAGCCTCTCCCATGACCAGAAGAGGGTGATGACCCCGGGGGAGGCTGCCAGGCTGGGGATAGACTACCTCGTGATCGGCAGGCCCATCACCGCGGCCCCAGACCCCTTGAAGGCGGCCCAGGAGATCCTCAGCGAGATGAAGCAGGCGGCTCCCCACGCCCTGGAGGCCCGATGAAGACCCTCCTGAATCAGGACTCGCTCAAGGATCTCTTCCTGGAATCAGGGGCCCTCCTCTCCGGGCACTTCCAGCTCTCCTCGGGCCTCCACAGCGGCCAGTACCTGCAATGCGCCCTCCTCCTGGCCGACCCGGAGCGGGCCGGGCTCGTGGGGGAGGCCCTGGCCGGGCTCGCGCCGGGAAGGCCGGACCTGGTCCTCTCCCCGGCCTTGGGAGGGCTCATCATCGGCCACGAGGTGGCCCGGGCCCTCAAGCGCCGGGCCTTCTTCGCCGAGCGCGAGAACGGGGTCCTATCCCTGCGCCGGGGATTCGTCTTGAGACCAGGGGAGAAGGTGGTGGTCGTGGAGGACGTGGTGACGACCGGAGGCTCCTCCGAGGAGGCGATCGCTCTCGCCCGCTCCGCCGGGGCCGAGGTCCTGGGAGCCCTGGCCATCGTGGACCGCGGCGCTGGGAGCCTGGGCTTCCCCCTGCGGAGCCTGCTTAGGATGGAGATACCAAGCTTCAAGCCCGAGGATTGCCCCCTCTGCCGCGAGGGCCTGCCCCTGGTCAAGCCGGGCAGCAGGAGGACGACGAGATGAGGAATCCCGGCAAGAAACTCAAACGAAACGGCCGGCATTCCCGCGGCCCTCGGCCTATGGCCTCGGGCGACTTGACCTACAAGAAAGCCGGGGTGGACACCGAGCTCGCGGACAGGCTCGTCGCGCACATCCAGAGGAAGGCCAAGGGGATCGGGGGCTTCGCCGGGCTCTTTCCCCTGGACTTGAACGGAGAGGGTCCCTATGACCTGGTGGCCTGCACGGACGGAGTCGGGACCAAGCTGAAGCTCGCCTTCGCCCTGGGCCGCCACGAGACAGTGGGCATAGACCTGGTCGCCATGAACGTCAACGACCTCATCACCTGCGGGGCAAGGCCCTTGATCTTCCTGGACTACTACGCGACGGGCAAGCTCGACCTCAAGCTCTCCAAGAGGGTCCTCTCCGGGATCCTGGAGGGCTGCCGCAGGGCCAGGACCGCGCTCCTGGGAGGGGAGACCGCCGAGATGCCCGGCTTCTATCCCCCGAGGGAGTACGACCTGGCCGGCTTCGCCGCGGGCATCGTCAAGCGCTCCGAGGTGATCAGCGGCAGCAAGATCTTCCCCGGAGACCTGATCCTGGGGCTCAAGTCCTCGGGCCTGCACTCCAACGGCTTCTCCCTCGCGCGCAGGATCTTCAAGGGGAGGCTGCTCAAGAAATGGGGAAGGAGGCTGCTGGCCCCCACCCGGATCTACGTCCCGGAGATCGAGAGGCTCGCCAAGGGCTTCCGGGAGGAGGGCCACATCCTCCTGGGCCTCTGCCACGTGACCGGGGGAGGGATCGTGGAGAACCTCCCCAGGATCCTGCCCCGCGGCTGCAGGGCCGCGATCCGGAAGGGCTCCTGGAGGATCCCCCGAGTCTTCCAGGAGATCCGGAGGCTGGGAAGGGTCCCGGAGCCCGAGATGTGGCGGACCTTCAACATGGGGATG
>CAYLZQ010000167.1:3043-5168 GCA_964388045.1 uncultured Elusimicrobia bacterium
CCGAGGCCGGCAAGTTGATGGGCATGCTGATCGTGATAAGGCCCAGCAGCCTGGCCCTGGCGCAAAAAATCCTTCCCGAGGCGAGGCTCATCGGCGAGATCGTCAAGGGAAAGGCGGAGGTGGAGCTTCAATGAAGAAAATCGCGGTCTTCGCGTCCGGGGAAGGCACAAACCTCCAGGCCCTGATCGAGGCCTCCAGGTCCCTTCGCATCCGCGGCCAGATCGTGCTCGTCGTCTCCAACGTCGAGGAGGCCGGGGCCCTGCGGCGGGCCAGGAGGGCGGGCATCGAGACCCTGGTCTCAAACCCCAAGGATTTCGCGAGCCCCGAGGAATACTGCGCGCATCTCGCCCAGGCCTGCCGCCAGAGGCAGGTGGACCTCATCTGCCTTGCCGGCTTCATGCTGCACTTGAAGGCCCCGCTCCTCAAGGCCTTCCCCTGGAGGATCATGAACATACACCCGGCCCTCCTTCCCTCCTTCGGGGGCAAGGGGATGTACGGCCGCAACGTCCACGAGGCGGTCCTCAAGGCCGGGGTGAGGGTCTCGGGCTGCACGGTCCATCTCGTGGACGAGGTCTACGACCACGGCTGGATCATAGCCCAGGCCACGGTCCCGGTCCTGGCCTCGGACACCCCGGAGAGCCTCTCCGCCAGGGTCCGGGCCCAGGAGCACTGGCTCTATCCCAAGGCCGTGGGCCTCTTCTGCGAGGGGCGCCTGAAGGTCGCCGAGAAGGGCCTTGAGATCCTGCCCGGTCCCCATGACAGCTCCCCGCGCGTGCGCAGGGCCCTCATCTCGGTCTCGGACAAGACCGGGGTCGTGGACTTCGCCAGGGCCCTCGCTGAGATGGGGGTCGAGATACTCTCCACCTCGGGCACGGCCCGCAGCCTCCAGGAGGCGGGGGTCCCCGTCCGCCAGATGGAGACGGTCACGGGCTTCCCCGAGATCCTCTCAGGACGGGTCAAGACCCTCCACCCACGCATCCACGGGGCCATCCTCCTGCGCCGCAGGGACCCGCTGCAGGCCCGGGAGGCGGAGCTCTTCGGCATCGAGCCCATTGACCTTGTGGCCGTCAACCTCTACCCCTTCTCCCAGACCGCGGCCAAGGCTCCCTCCCCCTACAGCCCCGAGGCGATCGAGCAGATAGACATCGGCGGGGTGGCCCTGATCCGGGCCGCGGCCAAGAACTTCGAGGACGTGGCGGTCCTGGTCTCGCCCGGGGACTACCCGGCCGCGCTCAGGGAGATGGAGGGCTCCCAGGGGCAGATCTCCCTGGAGACGCGCTGGCGCCTGGCCCTGGCCGCCTTCAGGCACACCGCGGACTACGACGCCATGATCGCCCAGGCCTGGAGGAAAGGCTCCCTGGTCCCGGCCCTTCCCCCATCCCCGGGGCCCGCGGCCTTGCCCCCGCAGGAGGCCGGCCAGGAGGGCTTCCCGGAGGAGCTCGTCGTGAAGCTGGCCAAGGTCCAGGACCTCCGCTACGGGGAGAACCCCCACCAGAAGGCGGCCCTCTACGCCTGGGGGGAGAGCAACGCCCCCTGCTTCCACCAGCTCCAGGGCAAGGACCTCTCCTATAACAACCTGCTCGACGCCTATGGGGCCTGGGAGGCGGTCAACGAGTTCCCCGAGGCCGCCTGCGCGATCTTCAAGCACGCAACCCCCTGCGGGATCGGGACCGGGACCGCCCTTTTCGAGGCCTTCAACGCGGCCTGGGCCTCGGACCCCCTCTCCGCCTTCGGGAGCGCGATGGCCTTCAACAAGCCCGTGACGGCCGACATCGCCGAGGCCCTGGCCAACCGCTTCGTGGAGGTGATCGCGGCCCCCGCCTTCGAGCCCAAGGCCCTGGAGCTCCTCGCAAAAAAGACCAACCTCAGGCTGCTGGCGCGCCAGGACCCTCCCTCCCGCGCCCCGGTCCTGCGGGCCATCGGCTCCGAGGTCCTGGTCATGGAGCCCGACCGCATGACCTTCGGCCCCGACTGGAAGGTGGTCACGGCCCGGGCCCCGAGCAAGGCCGAGGAGGCGGCCCTGCGCTTCGCCTGGATCGCCTGCAAGCACGTCAGATCCAACGCCATCGTCCTGGCCGGCCCCGGCGCCACGGTCGGGATCGGGGCGGGCCAGATGTCGCGGGTG
>CAYLZQ010000168.1:0-5154 GCA_964388045.1 uncultured Elusimicrobia bacterium
AATTTCGGGCCGACCCTGCTCTCCTGGCTGGAGAAGGCTTTTCCAGAGGCCTATTTCCAGATCCTGGCCGGAGACCAGGAGAGCTTAAGGAGGCTGGAGGGGCATGGAAACGCCATCGCCCAGGCCTACAATCACGTGATCCTCCCTTTGGCCGGCCCCAGGGACAGGCTCACCCAGGTCCTCTGGGGGATCTCCGACTTCAGGTTCCGCTTCGGAAGGACGCCCGAGGCCCTCTGGATCCCGGAATGCGCCTGTGATGATTCAGTGCTCAAGGTCCTTGTGGACTGCGGGCTCAAGTACGCGATCCTGGCTCCCCTTCAGGCCAGGCGCGTGAGGCCCCTGGGGCATTCGGACTGGACAGAGGTCGCGGCAGGGACCCTGGACATCAGGCACCCTTACCGCTGGCTCGATCCCAGGGGAGGAGAGCGACACCTGGACCTCTTCTTCTTCCATGGCCCGCTTTCCCGGGCCGTGGCCTTCGACAAGCTGATGTCCAGCTCCCAGGCAGCGGCGGAGCGGATAGCGGCGGCTTTCGATCCCCATCCCAGGGGAGACCAGCTCGTCTCCATGGCCACGGACGGCGAGACCTACGGGCACCACCACAAGTTCGCGGACATGGGCCTGGCGCATCTCCTCAAATACGAGCTCCCGGCCAGGCATGTCTCCGTCGTCAACTACGGTTCCTACCTCGCCCGCCACCACCCTGCCTGGGAGGTTGAGATCCAGAAAGGGCCCCAGGGCCTGGGCACCTCCTGGAGCTGCGCTCACGGGGTCGCGCGCTGGAGGGAGGAGTGCGGCTGCGGCTCAGAGGGCAAGCAGCAGAAATGGAGGAGGCCCCTGCGGGAGGCCCTGGACTGGCTGAGGCAGGAGCTTGCCCTGCTCTTTGAGCGCGAGGCAGGCCTTTTCCTCCACGACCCCTGGGAGGCTCGGGACGACTACGTCCAGGTGATCCTGGGCGGGGAGGGGAGCCTTCTTCCCTATCTCTCCCGGCACTTGAAGGTCCCCTATTGCCCCGAGGCGAGGGAGAAGGTCCTCCGCCTGCTGGAGATCCAGCGCCACGCCATGCTCATGTACGCCAGCGACGCCTGGTTCTTCGAGGAGCTCTCGCGCCTTGAGCCTGTCCAGAACTTGAGGAGCGCGGCAAGGGCCATCGAGCTTGCGCGCAAGGCCTCCGGCAGGGACCTCGAGCCGGGGTTGGTCTCAAGGCTCAAGGCAGCGCCCGCCAACGACCCCAGGTTCGAGGACGGGGAAGGGGTCTGGCGCAGGCTGGTGAGGCCTTCCCTGAAAGCGGCCCATCCCAAGGGCCCCGGGCCTCAACCCTTGGGCGCCGGGATCGCGCGCAGCTCCTCCCGGATGTAATAGATCAGGGCCGGGGCCAGGATGATGCCTGGAATCCCCATCACGACCTCCCCCACCAGGATGCCCAGGAGGGTCACCCACATCGGGGTCTCGATGGAGGAGCCGACGATCCTGCTGTTGAGGAAGTACTCCCCCTTGTGGATCACGACCAGGAAGGCCAGGGCGAAGACGGCCTTCAGGGGCGAGATCGTCAGGGCCGTGCCCACGATGATCGCGTTGCTGAGGATGTTGCCGATGATGGGGAGTATGCCGAAGATGAAGGTGGCCAGGGTCAGGAAGTGCACGAAGGGCAGGCCCACGGCCAGGAGGAAGACGAAGGTCAGGGTCGTGTTGATCAGGGAGATCAAGACCTGGGCCCCCAGGACCTTCTCGAAGCCGAGCATGAAGACCCTGACCCTCTCCCTGAACTCTCGGCGGAACTCGTCCAAGAGGTTGGCCTTGTAGTTTTCCCTCCGGTCGCTCAGGAAGCAGAGTATCGCGACGAAGATCCCAATCACGATGTGGAAGAAGCCCTTGGTGAGTAGGCCGCTGGCTCGCGTGACGGACCTGGCGTTTTCCTTGATGGTCTCCAGGATGACCTGGCGGAACTCATGGAGGTTCTCGAAGGGGAGCTCCAGGCCGTAGGCGTCCGCCATGGCCCCTATCGTGGGGATGAGGCTCCCCAGGATCACCGGCAGGCGCGAGAGGGCGAGCTTGAGGAAGTGCCCGAAGAGCCAGGAGAGGGCGATCGCGGTCACCAGGAAGATCAGGACCGAGAGGGCGCGCGTCAGGAACTCGGGCATGCGGCGGGCCAGGGCCCTGTGGGTCAAGTCCAGGATCATGAAGGAGAAGAGCCCGGCCAGGAGCACCGGCCCAAGATGGAAGACGACGACCGCCAGGGCGAACGCGGCGAAAACGAGGAAAGAGGCTTTCTTGGCCGTCGTCATGGCCAGAAGGATAGCAACTTTGCGGCTCAGTATGCACGGCAAGAAGTTCGGCGCGGGTTTTCCATTGAAGTGCGCCAAGAACTTCTTGTCGTGCAGGACCTTGAACGCCGTTGAACGACTCTTTCATAGCAGACACAGTTTCCACAAGGTAGGCCCTTTGCCGCCGGTTTCCTGGGCCCTTTGTCCCGTGGCCCGCTGCAGGCCTCTTGCTATAATCGTTTGGATCTTGGTGCGAGGAGGACAGGAATGAACGTAATCTACTGGACGGGACCCGCCTTGGTTTTTTTCGCCTGCGCCGGAGCCGGAGCCGCCGACCTGGACATCCCGAGGGATCTCTCAAAGGGGATCGAGGCCGAGAAGATACTGGAGGAGAACAGGGAGCAGGGCAGAAACCTCGCGCCAGTGCAGGGCCGCGAGGTCTCAGGCGCGCGCGCCGAGATCCCAAGCGGAGTCAGGGTCAGGCTCAAGAACGGGGGCTCCTTGGAGGGCCTCCTCCTCTCGGACGACGGCCGAAGGATCATGATAGAGTTCGGGGCCGGGACCATCACTTTGAACAAGGAGGACGTCGCCTCCCTCGAGCTTTCGCGCAACCGCTTCCAGGAGTTCAAGGAGAGGGAGGCCCGGGTTGCCCCGACCGACGCCAAGGCCCTCTGGGAGCTGGCTCTTTGGGCCAAGGCGAACAACCTCTCCTCCTACGCCGACAAGACAGCCCAGCGCCTGATCGCTCTCGAGCCGGACCACGCTGGGGCCAGGGCCCTCCTTGGCTTCGAGCAGGTGGAGGGCCGCTGGATGAAGAAGAGCGAGGCCATGCGCGCCAAGGGCTTCGTCTGGCACAAGGGCCAGTGGATCACCAAGTCGGAGTACGAGCTCATCTTGAAGGCCGAGGAGGAGAAGCGCCTGAGGAGGGAGGAGGAGAGGCGCCTCAAGGAGGAGGAGCGCAGGCGCCAGGAGGAGGAGCGCCAGGAGCGCAGGCGCGAGCAGATCGAGGAGGCCAGGAGGAGGGCCGAGGCCTCCCGCAGGTTTCGCTATAACGGCGGCGGGACCTATTGGTACGGCTCTCCCTATTATCCCTATCCCTACCCCGGCTACCCCTATCAATGCCCTCCCCGGCGGATCATCATCATCCCGCCTTACTGCCAACCCCAGCCCCCGTGCCAGCCGCAGCGTCCTTGCCAGCCCTGGAGGGTCCATCCTGGGTGCGGGAGTTCCAACGGAACTGGAGGCTTGGGCCACCATTCCGGCTGCTCTCCCCATCGCTAGCGTCGTGACCGGCGCATAGGGCGCGCTTTTTTGGGTCGATTTTGAGCGTGTGAGCTGCATTTGTCGCGACACCCCTTCAGACGCTGAGCAGGATGGCTCGCAGATGGGTGTAGGCGAACGGCAGCGCCTACTATCAGGTTCGTTATTGTTCCGGGGCCAGCGAAATTGCGTTTCGGTGAATTTCACCGTTCCTGCAAAAGGGAAATGAACGGAAACGCAATCAGGTCCCGGTGAGGGAACGCGCGTTCTTGCGCTTCCAGTCGATCCATTCGTTGTCCAGTTCGGCCTGGCGGCGGTCGAGCTCGCAGAGCGCGCCTGCGGGCAGCGCCAGGAGGCGGCAGCCGAGGGCGGCATAGATTTTCCTGAGCGTGCTGAGCCGCACGTCGGCGCCCTTCTCCGCGCGGCCGACCAGCGAGGCCGAGACCCCGGCCTTGGCGGCCAATTGCTTGCGATTGAGGTCGAACCGGATGCGCAGCCGGCGCAGGCATTCGTGGATGGGCCACGAGGAGAATTCGGCGGGCGCCCGGGTAGACGTCTTCGCCGGGGTGGGCCTGGGGCTGGGGCTCTGGCTCTTCTACTCCGGGTTCAAGGACCTGAGGCTCAGGCGCACCATCTCTGGGCTGGCCACCTCCAAGGCGAGGTCCCTCGCCATGGGCTTGGTCGAGCTCTCGGGCCGGACCGAGGGCCTCGACCCTCTCCAGGACCCGATCTACCAGCTCCCCTGAGTGTTTTACGCGGTCAAGGTCCAGGAGGAGCGCGGCTCGGGCAAGAACAGCCGCTGGGTCACGATCTACGAGGAGGACAGCTCCCAGCATCCCTTCTGGCTGCTGGACGACACAGGGCGTGTCCCCGTCCTGCCTCTGGGGGCCGAGGTCTACCTGCAAAGCGACCTTGATCTCCAGACCGGGCTCCTGTCCTGGCCCTGGAAAGGACAGGAGGACGCTGTCACCAGGTTTTTGGACGGCCTTCCAGGCCGCACGAGGAAGACCCTGCGCCTGAGCGCCCAGATCGTGCGTGAAGGCGAGCCTGTCTACGTCCTGGGCTTTGCCTCCCCCCTGGAGGAGCCTCAGGGCCTGGGGCAAAGCGTGGCCCGCAGGCTCCAGCTCTCGCTGCGGGAACTCGCCCGGCGCCTGAGGGCTGATCCTGAGAGGCTCAGGGCCCTGGACAAGAACAAGGACGAGGCGATAGACGCCCAGGAATGGGAGGAGGGGCTGCGCAGGCTCAAGGAGGAGCTCGAGCGCGAGGCCTCCGAGGGCCAAAACCCAAACCCTGCCCTCATACGCAGGAGCCCTGAGGGGCTCCTCGTGATCGCTGACAAGCCTGAAAGGGAGCTCCTGGCCGCCCTGGGGCGCTACGCGGCCTGGAAGGTCCTGGGAGGCCCGGCCCTGGCCCTTGCCTCAGCCGCTTACCTGGCCGGCCGCTTCGGGCTCCTAGGGGGTCCTTAGAGCCTATCCCAATACCCTGCTCCTGCTGCAATCGTGGCTAGCGGCACCGGACCCCACCCCAACGACCACGGCCCGGCAGGCGGAGGGGGCCACCGGCCCCCTCCCCTATGCCTTCGTTGCGCTCGACTCACATACTTCCTGCCGTTCAGTATGCTCGTCTCGCG
>CAYLZQ010000169.1:0-5147 GCA_964388045.1 uncultured Elusimicrobia bacterium
GCCTCGAGGTTCCTTAAGCCCTCCCTGCGGCGGCACGTGGCCGTCCTCTACGCCTTCGCCCGGATCGCGGACGACTTCGCGGACGAGCCCCAGCACGAGGGGGCGCGCCGCGAGCGCCTGCTCGACTGGAGGCGGCAGTTGGGCGAGGTGGGACGGCGCCCGGCCTCGCACCCGGTTTTTTTGGCCCTGGAAAACACCATCCGGGAGCTGGATCTCCCGCTCGGGCTTTTCGACGATCTCCTGAGCGCCTTCCTCCAAGACACCGTCAAAAGGCGCTACGCCTCCTTCGACGAGGCGCTCGACTATTGCCGGCGCTCCGCCAACCCGGTCGGCCGGATCGTCCTGCTGATCCACGGCTACCGCTCGGAGGAGCTCTTCCGCTATTCCGACGCGATCTGCACGGCCCTCCAGCTCGCCAACTTCTGGCAGGACCTCTCCGTGGACCTCGGGAAAGACCGGATCTACATCCCCGAGGAGGACTTCAAGTCCTTCGGCTATTCCGAGGCGGATATGCGCATGGGGGTCGTCAACGAGAAGTTCCGGAGCCTGATGAAGTTCGAGGTGAACAGGACCCGGGCCCTCTTCGAGGAGGGCAGGCCACTGCCCGGCCGGCTCTCCTGGCCCCTTTCCTGGGAAATCCGCCTGACCTGGCTGGGGGGGCGGGAAATCCTGCGCAAGATCAGGCGCATGGGCTTTGACACCCTCTCGGCCCGGCCCGTCCTGACGAAATGGGACTGGATCCCCCTTGTGGCGCGGTCGATCCTTCGATGAATCTGGGAGCCGAGGCGCCTGAGAGCAAGTCGAATTTCTTTCTGGGCTTCCTGTTCCTTTCGCGGCCGAAGCGCTCCGCCTTGGCCGCGATCTATGCCTACTGCCGGGCCATCGACGACATCGTGGACTCGGGGCACCTGAGCCGGGAGGAGGCGGGGAGGATGCTCGCCTTCTGGCGGGAGGAGATAGGCCGCCTCTACGCGGGCAAGCCGACCCATTCGGTCTCGGAGCGCCTCCTGCCGCATCTGGAGCGCTTCCGCCTGCCCCGGGAGGCCTTCCTGGAGATGATCAGGGGCTGCGAGATGGACTTGGGACCAACGCGCTTCGAGACCTTCGAGGAGCTGGAGGGCTACATGCAGGGGGTGGCCTGCTCGGTCGGGGCCCTCTCGGTCGCCGTTTTCGGCGCCTCCCACACCCCTCCCGAGCGGCTGCGGGAGTTCGTCAGGCTCTTCGGCTACGCCTTTCAACTGACCAACATCATCAGGGACGTGGGGGCCGACCTCGAGATGGGACGGGTCTATCTGCCCGCCTCCGAGATGCGCCAGGCCGGCTACTCCCTTGAGGCCCTGATCCGCCGGGAGCACAACGCGGCCTTCGACCGCCTCATGGAGTCCCTCTACCGCAGGGCCCGGGGGTACTACCAGCGGGCCCGGAACCTCCTCGACTTCAGGGACAGGCCGGCCCTCCTTCCCGCGGAGATCATGGCCCGCATCTACGAGGGCGTCCTCGAGGAGGCCAAGGCCAAGGGTTTCAGGGTTCTCTTCGAGCGCGCCACGATTCCCGCCTGGAGGAAGCTCCGCCTGGCCCTCGCCGCCTGGCTCTACTGCCATGGGATCCACGTCTTCTGAGGTCCTCATCCTGGGCGGCGGTTTCGCCGGCCTCTCCTGCGGGGTCCGCCTGGCCGCATCCGGGCTGAGGGTGACCCTTCTGGAGAAGAAGCCCCGCCTAGGAGGCCGCGCCTACTCCTTCCTGGACCGCGAGAGCCGCCACCCGGTGGACAACGGCCAGCATCTCTTCATGGGATGCTACCGCCACACCAGGAGCTTTCTGGCCGCGATCGGGACCGAGGGGCTGCTCAGGTTTTCCGGGAAGGTCCGGGTCGACTTCGCGGACTCCGAAGGGGGCCGCGACGCCCTTCGCTGCCCCTCCTCCCTGGGCTCTCCCTGGCACCTGGCCTGGGGGGTCTTGGGGATGGGCCTCTCCCTCGGGGACAAGCTGGGCTTGGTCAGGCTCGCCCGCGAGCTGCGGGGCTTGCGGCGCCGCGGGATCCCGCCGGAGCTGGACCGCCTGAGCGTGCGCCAGTGGCTGGAGGGCCTGGGCCAGTCGCGGCCCATCCAGGAGAGGCTCCTAGACCCCATCGCCCTTGGGGCCTTGAACGAGGACCCTCGGATCGCGGCGGCCACGGGACTGGCCCAGGCCCTCCTGGAGATGTTCTTCAGGGACGCGGAGGGCTCCAGGCTCGGGCTCTCATGCGTGGGTTTGAGCCAGCTTTACCCGGAGGCGGCGCGCAAATACATAGAGGAGAGGGGAGGGCGGATCCTGACCTCGAAAAGGATAAAGGCCATTTATGAAGCGAAGGGGCGCGTCGGAGGCGCTGTCACCGAATCCGGGGAGAGCTTCGCCTCCGACTCGGTCGTTTCAACACTGCCCCCTTGGGACCTCTCCCGCCTGGACCTGCCCCAAGCCCTGCGGGGGCCCTGGAGGGATCTCATGCCCTCGCCGATCGTCAGCCTCTGCCTTTGGCTCGACCGCCCTGTCCTGGAGGAGCCCCTGGTGGGCCTCATCGGAACCGAGGTCCAGTGGGTCTTCAACAAGAGCCTGATCCTGGGCCTTGGCGACGCCCAGGGGCAGTACCTCTCCCTGGTGATCAGCGGGGCGCGCCGGCACCTGGGCTGGTCCCCCGCGGCCCTGCGCGAGCTGGCCCAGCGGGACCTCTCCCGCTGTTTTCCAGTTTTCAAAAAAGCTAGAATCCTGCGCTGGAAGGTGGTCAAGGAGCCCTTCGCCACCCTCTCCCCGGCCCCAGGCTCGGATCGGCTGCGCCCCGCGCCCGGGACGGGGATGCCGGGCTTATTGCTCGCCGGGGACTGGACCAGGACAGGGCTTCCCGCGACGATCGAGAGCGCTGTCTTGAGCGGCCATAGAGCCGCGGAACTGGTATTGGCCCAGGAAGATCATACGAGGAGGCCTCATGCTTAAATCGGACAGATGGATCCGCAAGATGTGCCTTGAGCGCAAGATGATCGACCCGTTCGTGGACCGCCAGAACAACCAGGGGAAGATCTCCTACGGCCTTTCCTCCTACGGCTACGACATCAGGGTGGCTGAGGAGTACAAGATATTCACCAACGTCTACGGGGCGATCGTGGACCCCAAGGCCTTCGACCCCAAGGCCTTTGTGGACACCAAGGGGCCTTCCTGCGTGATCCCGCCCAACTCCTTCGCCCTGGCGCGCTCGGTCGAGCATTTCAACATCCCCAGGAGCGTGCTCGCGGTCTGCGTCGGGAAGTCCACCTTCGCCCGCTGCGGGATCATCGTCAACGTCACGCCCCTGGAGCCCACATGGACCGGGCACCTCACGATCGAGATATCGAACACCACCCCCCTGCCGGCCAAGGTCTACTCAGGGGAGGGCATCGCCCAGCTTCTCTTCTTCGAGAGCGACGAGGTCTGCGAGGTGAGCTACGCCGATCGCAAGGGCAAGTACCAGAGCCAGGCGGGGATCGTCGGCCCCCGCGTCTTGGGCGGAAAGTTTTCTTGAACCCGGGCTGGGAAATTTGATATAAAGGGTCTGTGTCACAGAAGACCACGCTCCTCAGCCCCAGGCAGGCCAGCGGCACCCGCCGCTGGCACTTGATCGACGCGAAGGGCCGGATCCTGGGCCGCATGGCCACCCGGGCCGCGGTCCTCCTGCGGGGAAAGCATAAGCCGGCCTACACCGATTTCGTTGATTGCGGCGATTACGTGGTCATCAAGAACGCGGCGGGGGTGCGGCTGACGGGAAACAAGATGAGAGAGAAATTCTACTTCAGCCACTCCGGCTACGCGGGCGGGGCCAAGACCACGCCCATCGCGCGCGTGATGGCGAGGGACCCGCGCAGGGTGGTCTACCTGGCCGTCAAGCGCATGCTCCGCGACAACCGTCTGCGCGGCAGGCAGCTCACGCGGCTTAAGATCTATCCGGGGGAGACCCACCCGAAGTTCCCCCGGCCTCTTGAGGCGGTGCTTGAGCCATGAACCGCGCCGAGACCCAGATCTGGGCGACCGGCCGCCGCAAGACCTCGGTGGCCCAGGTGCGCCTGCTTCCCAACGGGGAGGGGAAGGTGCTCGTCAACTCCAAGCCCATGGAGGAGTACTTCCGGGGGCTCGATCACCGCAAGCGCGACCTGCTGGCCCCCATCGAGAGCCTGGAGGGGGCCAAGAAGTTCGATTTCGTCCTCAAGATAATGGGCGGCGGGATGAGCGGCCAGGCCGGAGCCGCCCGGCACGCGATCGCGCGGGCCTTGGCCAAGCTCGACGAGAAGAGCCGCAAGCTGATGCGGGTGGAGGGCTTCCTGACCCGGGATCCGCGGATGGTCGAGCGCAAGAAGAGCGGCCAGCCCAAGGCCCGCAAGCGCTTCCAGTACTCGAAGCGCTGACCCGCCCCCGCGCGGCGTCCCCTTCAAGGCTTCAGAGGTGGAGAAGATCAGGATCCGCGGCTTGGCTCATCTCGCCTCCGCCATCCTGGGGCTCTGGGGAGCGGGGATTGCCGCAAAGGCCCTCTACGACCTCTTCCTGGGCGAGCCGGAGGCCAACCTCTACGCCCAGCGGAAATGGGCTTTCGTGACCCAGGAGCAGTGGCTGCGCTATGCCGGCTTCGAGTTGGCCTACGGCCTGGCCTGCCTGGGGCTGTCCTGGGTTCTGCTGCGCTACGCGCGCTTCCTGCCCGAGTTCCTGGAGCGCCCGCGCCGGGAGCCGGAGCTGCGGTTGTTCGAATAGAGTCTACGCGCCAAGGAATTCGCGACGCGATTGCTTGGCGCGTATAAACCATGTGCGGCATCTGCGGCTTGTTCCTTCTAGACGGCGGTCGCCCGGATCAGGGCCTCGTGCGCCGCATGCGCGCGCGCCTCGCCCACCGTGGCCCGGACGACGAGGGGGAATACGCCCAGGGGCCCGTGGCCCTGGGCTTTCGGCGCCTCTCCATCCTGGACCTGGAGGGGGGCCATCAGCCCATGTCCACCCCCGACGGCAGACTCACCCTGGTTTTCAACGGCGAGATCTACAACCACCCCGAGCTTCGCTGGGAGCTTGAGGCCTCGGGGGTTCGCTTCAGGACTCGCTCGGACACCGAGACCCTGCTTCATCTCTACGCCCGGGACGGGCCGGGGGCGCCCCGGGCC
>CAYLZQ010000170.1:0-5136 GCA_964388045.1 uncultured Elusimicrobia bacterium
CATGTCCCGCTCCAGCAGGGCTGAGAGCTTTCCCGCGAAGGAGCAGTCGAGGATGTGCAGGTTTACCTCGAGGTTGTGGAGGAGGCTGCGGTGGTCCATGTTGTAGGAGCCCACGGCGCTCCAGGTCCTGTCCACGACCGCGCATTTGGCGTGGAGGATGGGGCCCGGCCACTCGAAGAGGCGTACCCCGTGGCGCAGGAGGTAGTCGTAGCGGCGGCGCGAGGCGTACCAGACCGAGGAGACGTCCGAGCGCCCCGGAAGAAGAAGCCTGACCGAAACCCCGCGCCGGACCGCGGCGGCCAGGGCCCGGCGAATGCGGAGGTCGGGCAGGAAGTAGGCGTTGGCGATGAGGACCTCCTGGCGGGCGCCGCGCAGGGCGCTGAGGTAGGCCCTGCGGATCCGGTAGCGGTGGAGGAACTCCTGGTTGGCTGCGACCCAGACGCGCGAGGTCCCGCGCGTGTCCTCGGGGTGGCCCGCCGAGGTGAACCACCGTCCCGTCTCCTTGAACCATACGACCCTGAAGAGCCGGTCAAGCTCGTAGGCGGCCGGGCCCTCCAGGCGCACGTGGATGTCCCTCCAGTCCGAGCCTCCCTCCTCGAGCGGGGCGTGGACGTGCCAGATGTTGACCCCGCCGGTGAAGGCGACCCTTCCGTCCACGACCAGGATCTTGCGGTGGTCCCTGCGGCCCCAGGACCAGCGGGGGCGCCAGGGGGCGGCCGGGTGGTACTCGAGGAGCTGGACCCCTGCGTTGCGCAGGCGGTTCGTGAAGACCTCGCCCAGGGACATGGAGCCCACCGAGTCGAAGATGACGCGCACCCTCACCCCCGAGCGGGCCTTCTCCTGCAGGCGCCGGGAGAACTCCTGGCCCGTCCGGTCATCCGCCAGGATGTAGGACTCCAGGTGCACCGTTTCCCGGGCGGCCTCGATCGCCTCCCACATGGCCTTGAAGACCCCCCCCTGGGAGAGGAGGGTGAGCCTGTTTCCTCCCACGTATTTGTCCAGGTGGCGGGAGAAGTCTCCGGAGCCGGCAGGGGGGCGTCTGAGGAGCTTGCGGAGATTGCGTAACTCCATTGGTACGGGGGGAGTATAACAAATTGATACTATAGTCTCGTGACCGAGCAGGGGTACCCGCGCAGCGGGTCTGCGAGGTCGCTTCCCGATGGAGTGTGGAAGCGGCATTCCCTCGCGTTATCGCTCGGTCAGAAGTGGTTGGAGGCGTGAGCCGGAAACCGGAGCTCGGCAGAGCGTAAACCATGGGAGAGCGGAGGCAGGGCGGCCAGAAGCACTTCGAGAGGCTCCTGGAGCTCCTTGAGATCGAGCGCCAGGCTGAGAAGGAAGAGAACCTCCGGGAGCTCCACAGGTATCCGATAGCGACCCGGGAGGCCCTGGGCAAGAGCGTCACGCGCCTGGCCCTGGAGGAAACCCGCACAGGCCTGGGAGGGATGGTCCTGGTGACCCTCGGCCGGGCGTCTGCCGGGGAGGAGCTCGCCCCCTTCCACGCGATGGGCGCGGGGGACAACGTCCTGGTGAGCTTCCCCGACGGCTGCGAGCCCGCGACGGCCGAGGGGACCCTCTACGACGTGGACGAGTACCGCGCGACCGTGGCCTTGAGCGGCCCGGGGCCTGCGCCTTTCCGCGGCGGCTCCTGCCAGATAGACCTCTTGGGCTCGGATGCCACCTACCAGAGGATGAAGAGGGCCTTGGCCGCGGTCTCCGGGGCCAGGAGAAACCGCCTCGGAGAGCTGCGCGAGATCTTCCTGGGGGAGTCCAAGCCCCACCGGCACAAGCTTCCCAAGCTCCGTTTCTTCACCGAGGGCCTCAACGAGTTCCAGAGGGAGGCGGTCGGGAGAAGCCTGGCCGCCTCGGACGTGGCCCTCGTGCACGGGCCTCCGGGGACCGGCAAGACCACGGTCCTAGTCGAGATCATCCGCCAGGCCGCCCTGCGCGGGGAGCGGGTCCTGGCCACGGCTCCCTCCAACATCGCGGTGGACAACATGCTCGAGAAGCTGGCCCAGACCGGCCTCCGGGTGGTGCGCCTAGGCCACCCGGCTAGGACCTTGGAGTTTTTGCGCCATTACAACCTGACCGCCTTGGTGGCGGAGGACCCGGCTTGCGAGGAGGTGCGCGAGCTCGACGCCTGCAGGGAGAGGCTGCTCAAAAGGGGCTCGCGGCAAGGCCGGGGGCAGCTCGGCTATGAGGAGAGGCAGGAGCGCCTGCGGGAGGCGCAGAGGCTCTGGCGCAAGGCCCGCGACCTGGAGCTTGAGATCTCGCGCCGGATTCTCGCCTCGGCCCAGGTGGTCCTGGCCACCCACGGCGGGATCACCCGCAGGATGCTCAAGGGGGATTTTGACCTGGCCGCCCTGGACGAGGCCTCCCAGGCGACCGAGCCCCTCTCCTGGATACCTCTCACCATGGCCCGCCGCGCCGTCTTCGCGGGGGACGCCATGCAGCTTCCGCCTACGATCTATTCCCCAGAGGCGGCCGAAGGGGGCCTGGCCACGACCCTCTTTGACCGCTTGAAGGCAATCCTCCCGGACTCCCTCCAGAGCCTCCTGCGCCTTCAGTACCGGATGCACGAGACGATCATGGGGTTCTCCTCCGAGCAGTTCTACGAGGGGAAGCTCATGGCGGACGAGTCCGTGCGGACCCACACCGCGGCGGAGCTGGCGGGGGTGGTTTGCGGCGATCTCACCAGAGTCCCCCTGGTTTTCGTGGACACGGCTGGGACTGGCTTTGAGGAGTCCTGGAACGAGCTCCTGGAGAGCCGGGAGAACGCGGGGGAGGCAAGGCTCGCGGTCGAGCTCATGGAGAGGCTTCTTGGGGCGGGGCTCAAGCCCCGGGATCTCGCTCTGCTCACTCCCTACGTGGCCCAGGCGAGGCTCCTGAAGTCCCTGATCAAGGTTCCAGGCCTTGAGATCGGCTCGGTGGACGGTTTCCAGGGCCGGGAGAAGGAGGCCACCATCGTCTCCCTGGTGCGCTCCAACGCCGAGGGGGAGGTGGGTTTCCTCTCCGACACCCGCCGCATGAACGTGGCCATGACCCGCGCGCGCAGGCTCCTGATAGTGATCGGAGACTCGGCCACCATCGGCAGGCACCCCTTCTACTCGCGCTTCCTCGACTACGCAGGCCGTCACGACGCCCACCGCTCGGCGTATGAGTTTTAGCGCATGGCAAGGCGGCAGCCTTGCCTCTCCCGCGGGAGCCCCTGGAACTTTTTCCCTGCCCTGGTCGTATAAGAGTTGGCGGTCAAGCCGCGCCCAGGAGGGGAGACATGGCCAAGAGCAGTCTGCCGGAGATGGAGGCGAGGGTGAGACTCTACCACGGATCCAGCGAGGAGAAGGGGCTTTTGGGCTTCGCGGACCTGGTCGTCGCAGGGGCTTTCGTGATCAAGGGCATCCGCATCGTGATGGCCAAGCCCAAGGAGGATAGGCCCGGAGGGCCCTTCATCTCGTTCCCGAGCCGCAAGGGCACCGGGGGGGGCCAGGACAAGTACTTCGAGGTGGCTCACCCGATCACGGCCGAGGCCAGGGCCGCTGCCCAGGACCTGGTCCTCAAGGCTTACGAGGAGGCGCGCCAGGGCAAGGGTTAAGGCAGGCCTGCCGGGCTGCCTCCCAAAGGTAGGCCAGGGCCAGCAGGATGAGCAGGCTTCCGGTGGTGCCTACGGGATCCAGGCGCAGGGCCCCCTCCCTCAAGGACGCAAGCCAAGGCTTGACGATCAGGGCCAGGGAGGAGAGGGTCACGGCCAGCATGAAGGCGGCCGGAATCCCGGTGATCCACCAGCGCTTCCCATCGCGGCGCAGCCAGATGGTGACCCCGAGGAGGCTCATGGCGGCCAGGAGTTGATTCGAGGCCCCGAAGGCGGGCCAGAAGAGCTTCCAGAGCGGGACCGGCCTTCCGGAGGCGTCGTGGAAGCTCATGAAGACCGTGGCGAGGGGGACGGCCAGGGTGGCCAGGGCGGCCAGGACCGCGCCCCGGCGGCCCCTGAGGCCTGCGACCTCCTCGAGCACGTAGCGGCCCAGGCGGGCGGCCACGTCCAGGGTGTCGTAGATGAAGGTCGCGAAGGCGAGCTTGCCGAAGACCACGCCCGCCCCGAAGGGCAGGCCGAAGGCCTCCAGGAAGTGGGCCAGGCCCCGCGCGTAGACCTCGTCCGGGCCGAGACCCAGGTCCGGGGAGCCGGGGCGGAGCATCATGAGGGTCGCCATCGCGATCACGGCGACCAGCCCCTCGAGGAGCATACCGCCGTAGCCCACGATCCGGGCGTCCGACTCGCGTGCGAGCTGCTTGGAGGTGGTGCCTGAGGAGACCAGGCCGTGGAAGCCTGAGCAGGCCCCGCAGGCGATGGTGGTGAACAACAACGGAAACAGAGGAGGAGCGGCCCCGCCGGAAGGCGGGGCCGCCGACATGGGGTACTCGATGGGCCTGCCCCCGAAGAGGAGCCCGAAGATCCCCACCGCGAAGGTGGCGTAGAGGATGAAGCCGCCCAGGTAGCCCCTCGGCTGCAGGAGAAGCCACATGGGCAGCAGGCTCGCCACGAAGCAGTAGGCCAGGATCGCCACGTCCCAGGCCCTCTGCTGGGCCGCCGCCTCCCCCGGGAAAACGAAGGGGACCTTCTGCCCGACCCAGATCACCAGGAAGACCGCCGGCACGAAGATTAGGGTCGTGGCCCGGAGGGAGAGCCTGGTGCGGGTCCAAACCAGCCCCAGAGCCGCGGCCAGGAGGAGGTAGAGGAAGGAGGAGGCCGCGACCCCAGGCCCGAAGTTCTCGGAGCCGAGCTCCGGGCGGCTCACGAAGGCCGCGGCCGTCAGGTCCGTGAAGACCAGGATCACGTAGATGAGGCTCAGCCAGATGAAGCCCGAGAAGAGGAGCGAGGCCCTGGGGCCCAGCACCTCCCGGAGCACCTCCCCGATGCTTTTCGCCCCGTGGCGCACCGAGATGACCAGGGCCGAGAAATCGTGGACCGCGCCGATGAAGACCGCCCCCAGGGTGATCCAGAGCATCCCCGCCAGCCACCCGTACTTGGCCCCGGCGAGGATCGGCCCGGCGATGGGCCCTACGGCCGCGATCGCCGCGAAGTGCTGCCCCAGGAGTATGGCGGCCCGCGTGGGGACGAAGTCCATCCCGTCTTTTAAGGCGCAG
>CAYLZQ010000171.1:0-5111 GCA_964388045.1 uncultured Elusimicrobia bacterium
TGGAGGTACGTGAGGGCCTCACGGGCTGGCCGCGGAAGCGGCCGTCCTGAGGCCCATCAGGAATTGCGTTGGGCCTCATGGGCTGGCCGCCTTCGGCGGCCTTGCCCTTGACTCCGAGGATATGCGACTCGTAGTCGCGCCGCCCCAGTTGGCTCGCCTGGTCCGGCTCCACCTGCTCCACGCTCTCGGGAGGCAGCCTCAAGGGCTGGGCCAAACCCTCCCACAGGGAATAGGGCCGCGGATCGGAGCGGGAGGATTTTTCCCGGGGCTTGGGGGACCGCGGCAGGAAGGCATGGCTGCGGGAGTCCATCCTGGGCCGCCTCTCCTGGGACGGCAGGGAGGGATTCTGTGGCTGGAGGGCGGGGCGCTCCGCCCTGCCCGGGATGGGGCCGAAAGTCCCGTCCCCCATCTCCTGGCGGGGGCCGTGCTCGAGGTAGTCGCTGGCGGCCCCCGTGGGCTGGGGCGAGCCTCCCCCCTCCCCGATAAAGGTGGCTTGAAAGGGCCTATCCCCGGCCGGGGGCTTGAGGATCTCCGATCCCCCGGCCCAGAGGGGCGCGGCGAGCAAGGCAAAAGAAAGGATCGTCACGCAAGCCCCATCATATCAAACTTGCCTCCTGGGGACAAGAGTCCCAACCCACCTTAGGCCCTTGGACCCAGGCAGGAGCCGCAGAGCGAGGAAAACGGATCCCAGAAGCGCGCCTACGAGAAGGGCAAGGGCCGTCTGCGCGAGGGCGAGCTCCGCCGGAAGGCCGCGCCTGCCCAGAAGCGTGACGAGCCCGATCGGGGCCAGGAGACCCAAAAGGAAGAACCCGCGCGGGTCGCCGGAGGCGGGGGGCGCCTCGGGATCCATGCGGCGGTTGATCAGGAAGAAGGCGTGGAGCAGGCAGGGATAGCCGATGAGCATCTCCCGCCAGCGCCAGGAAGCCCACCAGGGGCCCAAGACGCCCTCCGGCGCGGCCAGGAGCCCTAGGCCCCCGGTCAGGGCGCGCGGGGCGATCAGGAGGAGGGCCGCTCCCCCGAAGGCCAGGCCGCAGAGGCAGTTCCAGGGGGTGAGAGGCTTCTTCAAGCCCTGCAGCCAGGCCTGGGGATCTATCGTGTAGAGCGTCAGCAGGCCGAGGAACAAGGGGCCGAGCAGGGCCCCCAGGGCCCAGCCCCCTTCCGCCCCGGGCACAAGCAAAGAAGCCCCGCGCGCCGCCAGGCCCAGCAGGAAGGAGGCCCCGGCCGTGGCCAGGAGCCCGGCCGCAAGCTGGAGCGCGGGAGAGGCGGGGGGAAGCCTGGCCAGGACCAGGGCCCTGGCTTGCTTGAAGGCGAAGAGCCCGGCCCGCGCGGCGAGCAGGGGCCCCAAGATCCCCAGGGCCCAGAGGAGCAGGCGCCCCAGCCTCGGCCAGGCGGGCAGGGAGGCTCCCTCCGGCGGGGAAAAGGGCGCCCCGCGGCTCGAGAGCAGGCGCAGGGAGCGCCGCAGGGCCTCGAAGAGCCCCTCCAGGCCTTCGGGACCTGCCCTGGCCACCAGAAGCCTGCGGGGATGGCCGTAGGCGGCCCTGAGCCATGAGGCGGCAGGCGCCTGGGCCGGAAGTGTCCGGGCCTGGAGGAGGAGGTCATGAGGCCCTCCCCCGGCCAGGAGGGCTCCCCCCTCCCATCTGAGGCCCACCAGGCCTTCCTGGCCTTCCAGGTTCCAGGGAATGGAGATCAGGCGCCTGCCGCCCAGTGAGCCAAGGAGCTCGGGGGCATAGCCGGCAGGCGCCGCGGGGCTCAAGGGGCGGTCCAGCTCCGCGAGAAGGTAGCCCGCGAGGCTCGAGGTCGAGACCCTGACGCCCTGGCGGGAGGCCGCCTCCATGATCCGGGAGAGGGCCTGGGGATCGCGCGCCCAGAGGACCTCGGGCCTGAGGGGGAACCCGGGGGCGATGAGGCCCACGGCCCTCCACTTCTCGATCTCCTCGCGGCCGAAGGAGAGGATCTCCCCCCGGGACAGGAAGTGGGCCAGGGGCTTCTCCCTGAGGATCACGCCCCGCACCCCCACGGCCTCGGCCCGCTCCCAGAAGTCGGCGAGCGGCACCCCGGCCTGGGCGCACAGGCCCATCGCCTCCTCGGCGTCCAGGGCCACCAGGAGAAGCCGGGGCTCGCGCAGGGCCAGGGAGGCCAGCCATGCCAGGACCGCGGCGCCCAGGACGCCCAGGGCCTTGAGCCACGCCCGCGGCAGGAGCAGCCGCATTTACTTGAGGAAAGCCAGGCCCCGGGACGCGCGCTGGTAGAGCCCGAGGTAGGATGAGACGGAGGCTTCCCAGGAGAAGTCGCTTTCCATGGCCGCGCGGGCCCCCTCCAGCCAAGCCGGGCGGGCGTAGGCCTCCAGGGCCCTATCCAGGGCCCGCCCCAGGTCCTGGGGGTCCCCGGGAGCCGAGAGGAACCCGCTCGGGGGGCCCTCCCGCGGGGACTCGCGGACCGTATCCGCCAAGCCCCCGGTGCGGCTGGCCACGACCAGGCAGCCGTAGCGCATGGCGATCATCTGGCCCAGGCCGCAGGGCTCGAAGCGCGAGGGCATGAGGAAGATGTCGGCGGCCGCGTAGAGGCGGTGCGCGAAGGGCTCGTCGAACCCGGCGTGGAAATGGACCCCGGAGCGGCGGCCCAGGCCCGCGAAGGCCGCCTCCAGGGCCGGATCCCCGGTCCCCAGGACAGCGAGCTGGCAGCGGCCCAGCCTGGGCTCCAGGGCTTGGATCGCCAGATCCAGGCCCTTCTGGTGGTCCAGGCGCGAGACGACCGCGATCAGGGGGATGCGAGGGTCCGCCCGCAGGCGGCATTCCTCCTGGAGTCTCCTCTTGCAGGCGGCCTTGCCCTGGGCCGCCTCCGCGGGGCCGTAGGGGCGCGGGAGGAAGAGGTCCTTGCGAGGATCCCAGGCCTCCGGGTCGATCCCGTTGAGGATGCCGGAGAGGTCCCGGGAGCGCGCCCGCAAAAGGCCGGCCATGCCGAAGCCGCGCTCCTCGGATTCCTGGATCTCGCGGGCATAGGTGGGGCTGACGGTGTTGATCAAGTCCGCGGAGAGTATCCCGGCCTTGAGGAAGCTGAAGCTCCCGTGGTATTCAAAGCCTTCCGGGGTGAACTCCTCCAGCCCGAAGCCCGCGGCAGCCAGGCTCTCCCTGGGGAAGTTCCCCTGGTAGGCCATGTTGTGGATGGTGAGCAGGCAGCCCGTCCCGGAGAAGAAGGGATCCCCCCGGTAGAGCCTCTTGAGATAGGCGCAGGCCAGGGCGGCCTGCCAATCGTGGGCATGGACCACCTCGGGCTTGAAGCCAAGGACCCTGGCCCCCTCCAGGGCGCCCCGGGAGAGGAGGATGAACCTCCGGTCGTTGTCCGGGTGATCCTTGCCCCCGCGGCCATAGAGCCCCTCCCGGTCGTAGAAGGGCGGATAATCGATGAAACAGACGGAGACCCCCCTCCAGGGCCCGACGCGCAGATGGGCCTCCAGGCTCTCGCTCCCCAGGGGGACGCGGAGGCAATGGGAGCGGCCTTCCTGAAGACTCGGAGCGCCGATTCCCCGGTACCTGGGGAGGAAGAGGCAGACCTCATGGGGTCCGAGCCTTTGGGAGAGGGCCCCCACCACGTCCGCCAGGCCCCCGGTCTTGCAGAAGGGGACGGCCTCGGAGGCGATGAGGAGTATCTTCACGGCCGCCTATTTCGCCGCGGCTTCTTCTTCGCCCTCAGCAGCCGTCTGGGGCGCAGGAGTCTCCGGAGCCCCCTCCGGCTGGGCGCCATCAGGGGCGCCTCCCGGCGGGCGGGAGGCCTCGGCAGGCCCCGGGGCCTCCGGCGCCGGCCCCTCGCCAGCAGGCGCGAGGGCCGCCTCCAGGGGGGGAAGCTCCGAAAGGCCGCGCAGGCCGAACTGGCGCAGGAAGTCCATGCTCGTGCCGTACATGAGCGGCCGGCCCACGCTCTCCTTACGCCCCACCACCCGGATCAGGCGCTTCTCGAGCAGGGTCTCCAGGGCCGCGATCACCTCCACCCCCCTTATCTCCTCGATCTCGGCCCGCGTGATCGGCTGCTTGTAGGCGATGATGGAGAGGGTCTCGAGGGCGGCGGTGGAAAGCCTCATGGTCATGCGGTCCGCGAAGAGCCTGCGCACGTAGGGGGCATAGGCGGGCCTGGTGGCCATCTGGAAGCCCCCCGCCACCTCCATGAGCTGCAGGGCCCCCCTCCCAAGGTCCCGGGCGATCTCCGCGACCAGCTCCGAGACCCGCTGGGGATCCTTGACCCCCGTGATCCGGCAGAGCTGCTCGATGTCCAGGGGATGGTCGGTGATGAAGAGCAGGCTTTCCAGGGCCCTCTTGAGCTCCTCGTTCTCCGGGGACTGGGTTTCAACTGGGGGCATGGGCTAAGACCTCCTTGCGAAAGACCATGATCCTGGCGAAATTTGAATCCTGCCTGATGAAGATCCTCTGAAGCTTGACCAGCTCAAGGAGGGCCAGGAAACAGGCCAGGATCCCGCGCTTCTTGCGCTCCGAGAGGAAGACCTCCTCCCAGGAGACGGAGGGCCGGCCCTCCAGGAGGGCGAGTATCTTGGCCATCTTCTCCTCGATCGGAAACTCCTCCCCCGACAGCTCCCGGGTCTCGTCCTCGGCCCGGTCCAGGACCTCGCGCAGGGCCCCGAGCAGCTCGAAGAGCCCCAGGCTCAGGCTCTTCTCGGACTCCTCGAAATGGGGAGCGCCCCGGTAGTAGAGGTCCCGGAAGCGCTCGTAGCGCTCCTCAAGGAGCTTGGCCGCCTGCTTGAACTTCTGGTACTCGAGGAGCTTGGCCACCAGCTCCGCCCTGGGGTCCGGGCCCTCCTCGGCCTCCTCGGGGCTGGGGAGCAGGGCCCGGGCCTTGATCGCCATCAGGGTGGAGGCCAGGACCAGGAATTCCCCGGCCACCTCCAGGTTGAGATCCTTCATCACATCGAGAGTGGCCAGGTACTCCTGGGTGATGCGCGCGATCGGGATGTCGTGGATGTCCAGGTCCTCCTTCTTAATCAGGAAGAGAAGAAGGTCGAGGGGACCCTCGAACATCTCCAGGTGGACATCGAGCAATCTCATGAGAGCCTCATCGCCCGGCGCACCTCGGCCATGGTCTGGCGCGCGACCTCCCTGGCCCTG
>CAYLZQ010000172.1:0-5094 GCA_964388045.1 uncultured Elusimicrobia bacterium
CGAGGACAAAATGCCTTGGCCGGGGAGTCCCCCGAGGCTCTCAGGCATCAGCTTTGGGTGCAGACGGACTCGGCCTACAAGAGCGCGGTGGCCGGCTTTCTTGAGAAGAAGGCCAGGCGCGCCACCGAGCACGTCCCGGAGGTCCTTGCTGATTTCTCGGTGGAGGTCCCGTTCTTATCCTCCTCGCCCTCCCCCGCGGCCGATTTCGACCGGGGCGCGGCCCGCGGCCTTGCCGAGCGCTTGAGCGGCGTCCTGCGGCGTCATCCCAGGATCTACGAAGGGCGCGCCAGCCTTTCCCTCAAATGGGGGCGCCGCTATCTCCTGACCAGCGAGGGCACTCGCCTGGCCTTTGCCGTGGAGAACGCCCCAGGGCTTCTGCGCCTGGCGGCCGTGACCCGCGCCGAGGACGGGATGCGCCTGGAGAACACCCGGAGCTGGACGTTCCGGGGCCTCCAGGATCTCCCCCGTGAAGAGGTCCTTCGGGAGGAGGCCGAGCGCCTCTCCGAGGAGCTCCTGGCGGCCCGCGAGGCGCCGGTCCAGTCCCCCATGGCGGCCCCCGCGATCCTCGACCCCGAGTTCACCGGGGTGCTCTTCCACGAGGCCCTCGGGCACAAGCTCGAGGGCCAGAGGCAGAGGGATCCCCAGCAGAGCCAGCTCTTCAAGGACAGGATAGGCGAGAGGATCATCCCGGAATTCCTCAGCCTGGTCGACGATCCGACCCTCGTTGAGTACCGAGGGACCCCCCTGCGCGGGCATTATCTCCACGACGACGAGGGGGTCCCGGCGCGGCGGGTGGTCCTGGTTGAGAGGGGGATCCTCAGGAACTTCCTCATGTCGCGCTGGCCGGTCAAGGGCTTTGCGCATTCCAACGGGCATGGGCGCTCGGACCCCAACCTGCGCCCCACGGGAAGGATGGCCACCCTGGTCGTGCGGGCTGAAAGGAGCCTCCAGCAGGCCGAGATGGTCGCCCGGCTCATGGAGCAGGCGCGCAGGTCCAACAAGCCCTACGGCTTCTGGCTCGTCGGGGCCTTCGGGGGCGAGAACCCGACCTCCCGCGACGCGGCCCAGACCCTGGAGGTCAGGCCCCGCCTGGTCTACCGGGTGGACGCCCGGACAGGGGAGAAGACTCTGGTCCGAGGGGTGAGTATGGTGGGGACCCCCCTGGTGGTCCTCAACCGCATCCTGGCTGCCGGGGACGATACCGGCCTGTCCAACTCTTTCTCCTGCGGGGCGGAGTCGGGATACGTTCCTGTCAGCCACATAGCGCCCAGCGTCCTGGTTTCCGAGATCGAGCTCCAGAGGCTTCCCGAGGACAGGGCCCGGCCTCCCCTCCTGCCTGCGCCGTGATTCCAAAAACCCTTCTTCCCAGCCTTGCGGTCCTTGCGCTCGGGGCCGTCCAGGCCGCGGCTGGGGGGGCCGTGGAGCGCGCCCTCGAGGCCGAGTTGGCGCGCGCGCGGGAGCTCAAGGCCGAGGGGTATCCGACCCCTTACTACGCGAGCCTCACGGCGACAGAGGTCGATTCCTGGCAGCAGAGGTGCGGGATGGGAAGCCCGAGCCTTTTAGTCCGCTTTCGCCAGGCCCTGGTGACTCCGGACGTGAGGGTCGGCGGCCATGCCCTGGACAACCATCCGGTTTCCTTCCCCTCGGGCTTCGTCGGGAGCGCAGCGAGCCTGGAGGAGGACGAGTTCTCACTGCGGCATGTCCTCTGGCGGATCCTAGACGGAGCCTACAAGAGCGCGGCCGCCGAGTTCCTGCGCAAGCAGGCCCTTCGGGTCAGCCGGGGAAAGACCGAATACGACACTGACGACCTCTCTCGCGAGGCTCCGCGCCTGATGCCCGCCTCTCGGCCCGAGGCGCTCAGGGAGCCCGAGGCCCTTGCGCGCCTTTGTCTCAAGGCAAGCTCCGCCTTCAGGCAGGCTCCCTGGCTTTTGCAGGGCGAGGCCGAGATCCGCAGCCGGCGGGAGTGGTCCCGCCTGAGGGATTCCGACGGGAGCCGCGTGGATTTCGGCCGGGAATGGGCCGAGATCGAGCTCGAGGCGGTCGCCCTTTCGAGCGACGGGATACGCCTGGCTGCCGCGCGCCGCTTCGTGGCGACCGCGTTCTCCTCCCTGCCGTCTCCCGAGCGGGTTCGCGAGTCGGCCCGGGAGATGACGAAGGATCTCATGGCCCTGAGGCTGGCCCAGACCACCTCCCCCTTCAGCGCTCCGGCCCTGCTCGACCCCTCCGTCGCCGCTGCGGTCGTCCTGGCCCTCGGAAGCAGCCTCTCCGGGGAGCAGCTCCGCAATCCCGCGGGCGCCCAGATCTTCCGCGACAAGATCGGCAGGATGATCCTCCCCGGGGATTTCGATCTCGTTGACGACCCGACCCTGAAGGACTTCGGGGGACTCCCACTGGCCGGCCACTATGACTTCGACGACCAGGGGGTTGGCGCCCAGAGGATCGTCCTGGTCAGCCAGGGGGTCTTGAAGGGTTTTCTCCTGTCGCGCTATCCCGTGATCGGCTTTGCCCGCTCCAACGGCCACGGGCGGGCCCTCCCGGGATACTGGCCAGTAGGGTCCCCGGGGAACCTCATCCTGAGCTCGGGCCGAAGGCTCTCCGAGAAGGCCCTTTGGGCCGAGCTCAGGGAGGAATGCCGTCGCCGCGGCAAGCCCTACGGCTTGTGGGTCAGGAGGCTGCGCTCCCACTCCTTTTACCAGGGGACCGGGGGTCAGGGTTCGATCCGGCTCATGCCGGGCCTGCTTTACCTAGTCGAGGCCGAGACTGGCCGGCTGACCCTGGTGCGCGAGCTTGACCTGGTGGGGACTCCCCTGGTGCTCATCAGCAACATCCTGCGGGCCGGAGACGATGCTCAGGCGCACAGCTTCGCCTCTCCCCTTCCAGTTTCGGTGGTCGCTCCGAGCCTGCTTCTGGCCGACGCCGAGCTTCAGAGGGCCGAGGCGAGGCCTGAGAAGCCGCCGATCCTGGCTCCCCCGCGGCCTGGGCCTGAGTAACGGTTTTCAGCCTTGCCCAGGAGTTGATTCCGCTTCCAAGAGAGGCTTGATCGTTTCCAGGGTCCGGCGGAAGGAGGAGGGGGTCCAGAGGGGATGATAGCGCAGCCGCAGGGCGCCCTTGCGTAAGCGCTTCAAGGCCAGCAGCAGCCAGCCCGGCAGGAGGGAGAGCCACCAGTCCCATCCTCGTGGAGCCGAGGGCCCCAGGTGTGTTCTCAAGAAGGTCCTGGCCTTCCCGGGGGAGCCCGCCTTCACGAGATAGAGGCCCACCTCCCTGGCGACGGCTTCCCTGATCCTGGGCCTGAGCTCCCCAGGGGCGTCGCTGGCCTCCAGGGCCTGCAGGGATTCCCGGAAGTTTTCCTCGTAGCGGTCCGTGAGTTGATCCTCGTGGAGCCTCCTCACTGAGAGGGGCTGGCGCAGCACGGCCACGGGGAGGCCGTGGCCAAGGAATCGGACGAAGAGCTCGGTATCCAGGGTTTTCATCTCGGTCCGGAAGAGGCCGTGGCGCTCGAAAGCGGAGCGGGCGATGGCCACGTTGGTGGTGACGTAGGGGAGGCGTTGGCCGCCGATCGCGTAGTAGCCCGGGACCCTCCCCTCCGGAATCGCGCGGCAGGGATCGAAGAGGGTGCCCACGATGCGGCCGTAGCGCAAGAGGTAGGAGTTGGAAAAGAGGAATTCCGCCCTGGGAGCTTCTTGGATCCTCCTGCGAAAGGCCTCGAGCCGCTCAGGCAGCCAAAGGTCGTCGGAATCCAGGAAGGTGATGAAGCTTCCCGTGGCCCTCTGGATGGCCAGGTTGCGCGAGGCGTTCATCCCTTGATTGAGCGGGGAGGCCAGGACGTGAAAGGCCGGCCTGCCCTCGTAAGGCTTGAGGGCCTCCGCCGTCTTGTCGCTGGACCCGTCGTCGACCACCCAGCATTCGAAATCCCGGTCGGTCTGCCATTCGATGGTCTTGAGGGCCGTGCGCACCATGCCCGCGCGGTTATAGGTGGGCAGAATGATCGAGAAGAAAGGGGGCATTCTCTACCGGGCGCCCCCGAAGATTCTGGCGAAGAAAGGGTAAAGCCGCCCCCGCATCCAGGAGGGATAGACCGAGTCATAATAGGTGCAGCGTCGGCACACGGGCGGCAGGTCGCCGCGGTCATGCTTCTCGAGAAGCTCGTGAAGGGCCGGTCCGCCCAAGATCTCATCCAGGGGCTGGGTCTTGAGATCCCCGATGATCAGCTCGGCCTCCACGTCCCGGCAGGCGCAGGCGTTGACCCGGCCGTCCGCGAGGGCGACCGGGCTGGTGAGGAGGCGGTGGCAGGGCCCGCGCTTGGCCGGCATGGGGCGCGCTGCGAGGCCGACCGAGCGGAGGTCTTCCTCCCGGATCATCCCGGCCCAGGAGTCATAGGCGTCGATCCCGTCGATCGCGACCAGCTCCTCCCGGGAAGCTGCCAGCAGATAATCCCAGAATTCGCCTTTGGCGTTGCCGGGGGGGACTCGGAGGTTGACCTGGATGCCGACCCCGGAGCCGCTGAGGCGCTTGGCCTCGACGAGGCCGCGGATCGCGCTCACGGCCTCCTCGAACTTGTCCACCCCCATGACCCTGCGGTAGGTTTCCCGGTCGAAGCCCCCGAAGGAAATGCAGACGGTCAGCCTGGAGCCGTAGCGCGCAAGCCGCTCGTGATGCTCCGGCTTCATGAGGATCGCGTTGGTGAAAAAATGAAAGCGGCGTATCTGCGGGATGGAGGCCAGGTGGTCCAGGCGGCCGAAGAGGAACTTGTCCGCGAATGGGTCTCCCACGATCGGGGTCAGGTCCACTTCGGCGCCCCCCATCCGCGCGTACTGGTCGACGACGTTCTTGTAGTGGTCGAGCGGCATGAGCCTTTTGGGCCGTTTCATCTGGGGATAGGCGCAGAAGATGCACTCGGCGTTGCAGATGTTGGTCCCCTCGATGTAGAGGCTCTGGGGCCATGCCCCGACCCGGAGCCAGCGAGCGACGAGGCGGTTGCGCATCAGGAGGTAATTGAGGAAGACCAGAGCCCAATGGTATTTTTCGGTCAGGCAGGCGTAGGCGCCGCGGCCGATGGTTTTCCTGAGGAGAGGCTTTGCCGCGTCGCGGAGCTTG
>CAYLZQ010000173.1:0-5075 GCA_964388045.1 uncultured Elusimicrobia bacterium
AGCTGGGGCCCCTGATCGCGGCCGTGGTCCTCATCGGCCGATCGGAGACCGCCATGGCGACCGAGCTGGGCTCCATGCGCTTGAGCGGCGAGCTGGAGGCCCTCAAGGCCTACCGGATCGATCCCCTGGACTTCGTCATCCTCCCGCGCATGGCCGCGACGGTCGTCTCCCTCTTCGTCCTGATCGTCCTTTTCGACGTCGTGGGGATCCTGGGCGGCTTCGGGATCGCGGTCCTGGTCAAGGACATCTCCTTTCCCCTCTTGAGGAGCCGGGTGATGTCCGCGCTCACGAACACGGATCTCGCGGTCACCGCCTTCAAGGCCCTGCTCTTCGGGCAGGCGGTCGCGCTCCTCTCCTGCCACTACGGCCTGGGCGTGCGGCACTCGCCGACCGAGCTTCCGCAGGCCGTGACGAGGGCCGTGGTGGCCTCCATGGTGAGCGTCCTTGCGCTCGACAGCGCCCTCACGGCCGCCTTCTATCTCCTATGAGCCTGCTGGAGTTCCGACGCGTTTCCTTGGAAGAGGCCGGACAGGCTCCGGTCCGCGGGGTGGAAGTCTCGGTCGAGCCGGGGGAGAGGCTCGCGGTCTTCGGCCGCTCGGGCTCCGGGAAGGGGACCTTCCTGAAGCTCGCGGCAGGGATCCTGGAGCCCACCTCCGGGACGGTCAGGATCGCGGCGAGCTCCGGCCGCCTCGCCGTCGGCTACATCCCCAACGAGGGGGGGCTCCTCAACAACCTCTCCCTGCTGCACAACGTCATGCTCCCGGCCGTCTATCACAAGCTCCTGGAATTCCCGGAGGCCGAGGAACGCGCGAGGTCCCTTTTGGATGAGCTAGGGGCCGCCTCCCAGGCCGGACGCCGCCCCGCGGCGGCCAGCGTCTCGGCCCGCCGCCTTGCCCAGTTCGCCCGCGCCCTGCTCGTCGAGCCGGCGGTCCTCGTGATGGACGACCCCCTGGCGGAGGTGGACGCAGCCACCGCGCGGACGATCCGCGGGCTTATGGAGAGGATCAAGGAGAAGCTCGGGGCCTGCGCCATCCTCGGGACCGGGAGCCTCGGGCATTACCTGGACTGGGGAGACCGTTTCCTCCTCTTCCGGGAGGGGGAGACGGTCCTCTTCGAGGGCAAGAGGGAGCTCCTGGGGTCCGAGGACCCCGAGGTGAGGGCCTGCCTGGGGTAGCATACGATGAACTTCCAGAAAAGCGACGCGGCGATCGGCGCCTTCGTCCTCTTGGCGGCGGCGATCTTCGTCCTGGCGCTCGCCGCGGTCAACCGCGCGCGCTTCACTGTCGAGACCTACCCCCTTTACATCCAGCTCCCTCATATCGCCGGGATCGACAAGGGGGTGGAGGTGATGTACCAGGGCTACAAGGCGGGGGCCGTGGACCAGATCAGGATCGCCTACAAGCCCAAGCTCCACTTCATCGTCCGAATGGCGGTCAAGAAGGAGATCCAACTCAGGCAGGGAACGACAGCGGTCGTCCGGAGCAAGGGCTTCGGGATGGGGAGATTCCTCGAGTTCTCCTCGCCTGAGGGAGAGGGCCCGATGATCCCGGAAGGGGAAACCCTCCCCACGCTGCGCGAGACGGACCTAATGGCGAAAGCGAACGAGGTCATGGGGGACCTCCAGAGGGTCGTCAAAAACCTCCAGAAGGAGGGGGCCGCGGTAGAGCTTATCCACGCGGTCAGGCGCGCCAACCTCGTCCTCGCCAACCTCGACCGGACCCTCACGAACCTCAACGCCCTCGTCGAGGAGAACCGGGACCCGCTCAGGGCCGCGATCCGGCAGACCCAGGGGCTGACCGCCAGGACCAACGAGCTGCTCTCGCGCAGAGGCGCGGCCCTCGAGCAGACCCTGGAGAGCCTCAGCCAGTCTCTCGCGCACCTTCCCGCCATCATGATGAGCCTGGAGGAGTTCATCGTGGAGCTCAACCGCCACCCCTGGCGCTTGGTGCGCAAGGGCAGCCCCCCGGCTCCCTCCCCCAAGCTCGAGCACAAGCACGCCCCGAGGTAGTTGAACTTGGGATGCCTTGCGAAGCAAAACGTCGGAAAGGGGGGACCCCGCCAAAAAGCCGGCGGAAAGGGGGGGATTCCTGCTCCCCCCATCGCTTCGCTCTTCCTCCGCAGCCGGCCGCCGGCGCTGTCGCGAGGCTCGCCTGCCGCTCCCCCTCCGCGCAGGCTTCGCCTCGCTTTTCCTCCACCGGAGGCGCGCCGGTCGGCTTCGAATCCTTCCTAATAATTCCGCCAAAAAGCCGGCGGAAAGGGGGGGATTCGAACCCCCGAGGGCTGTTAGACCCTACGCGATTTCCAGTCGCGCCGTTTCGACCGCTCACGCACCTTTCCAGCCATCAGATTATATCTGATTTGTCGGCCAAGACGAAGTCGAGGCCTGCGGGAATAGCGGCTGTTTCGTTTATTTTACGTAATTACTCACCTCCCCCACGGGGAGGGGGCGGGCAGTGGGGAGGGGGCTGAGCAGTTGCTATTTTACAGGGAGAGGATCATCCCCTCCTGGGCGGCGAAGCAGACCAGGGGGCCTCCCTCCTTGGCGACGGCTTCCCGGCACTGGTCCACGTAGCGGTCCATCATCTGGTCGGTGTGGGTGGGGTCGTGGTGGAAGAGGGCGAGCCGCTTGACCCGGGCCTTGAGGGCCAAGCCCAGGACGTCGGTGAAGGTGCTGTGTCCCCAGCTCCTTTTGTACTGGTACTCCTCGTCCGTGTACTGGGCCTCGCAGATCAGGAGGTCGCTTCCCGAGACGAAGCGCGCCACGTCCTCGTCCTCCTTGGCGCTGAACTCGCCCTTGGCGTTGAGCTTTGAGTAGGGCTCGTGGTCGCTGATGTAGGAAACCGTCCAGCCCTGGGTCTGGAAGCGGAATCCCACCGTGACCCCGGGGTGGTTGAGGTAGTGGGTGGCGACCGTCGCCTGATCGAGCGCGAGGGGCTCTCCGGCGAGCTCCACCACCTGGGGGGGCGAGCCCATCTCCTTCATCGAGACCGGGAAATAGCTCGGCTGCATCAGGCCTCCGAGCACCTCCCCAAAGCCCTGCGTGGTCCCGTGGACCCCGTAGACCTTGAAACGGTTCTTGGAGAGGTAGAAGGGAGTGAAGAAGGGGAAGCCCTGGATGTGGTCCCAGTGGGTGTGGCCGATGAAGAGGTGGGCCTCGATCGGCCTGTCACGGAACTCCTGGAGCAGGGAATTGCCCAGCTCGCGGATGCCAGTGCCAGCGTCCACGATGACGATCTGGCTCCCGATGCGGAGCTCCGTGCAGGCGGTGTTGCCGCCATAGCGCTGGGTCTGCGGGCCCGGGGCGGGGATGGAGCCGCGCGTGCCCCAGAACCGGATGGCCAGGGGGACGCGCGTTTGACCCAGGAGTTCCTCGATCCTCCCCAGGAAGGCGGCCACCTCAAAGGGCTTGACGATGTAGCTGTCCGCCCCGGCCCCGAGCGCCACCTCAATGTCCTTGGGGTAGGAGCGCGAGGAGCTGATCAGGATCTTGATCCCCTTGAGGCGCTCTTCCCGGCGCAGGCGCTGGCAGACCTCGTAGCCGTGCATCCTGGGCATGTGGAGGTCGAGGACCACCAGGTCGGGAGCCTCCCTCTGGATGAGCTCAAGGCCGGCGACCCCGTCCTCGGCTGACCGGACCTCGTAGCTGGAGCCCAGGATGTCCACCATGAGCTCCCGCATCCCGCGGTCGTCGTCCACGATCACGATCTTCTTCATGGTTTCCGCTCTGCCGAGCTCCGGTTTCCGGCTCGCGCCTCCAACCACTTCTGACCGAGCGATAACGCGAGGGAATGCCGCCTCCAAACTCCGTTGGAAAGCGGCCTCGCCCACCCGCCTTCGGCGGGTTCCCGGGCTCGGTCGCAACCATTTCTGACCGAGCGATAACGCGAGGGAATGCCGCCTCCACACTCCGTTGGAAAGCGGCCTCGCAGACCCGCTGCGCGGGTGCCCCTGCTCGGTCATGAGGCCATTAGTTTTAGCATGGATTTCATGGTCCGTCAATACCCGGGGCTGAAAATTATAAAATCGCTTCATGGGTCCTCCCCCGGCCCTCAGGTTTTCCCTCTGGCCCCTTCTCGCGCTGGCCGCGGCAAGCCTGGTCCTGCTCCTCTGCGCCCCGGCCCAATACCTGGGCCGCCAGCAGGACGACCTCCTTTATATCATCTCCTCCCAGGCCCTGGCCGGGGGCAGCTACCGGCTCTTCACCTCCCCGGGGCTCCCCCCCCTGGTCATGATCACGCCCGGCATGCCCCTGCTCCTGCTCCCCCTGACCCTGGCTGCGGGGGAAGGCCTGGCCTTCTATCAGATCTTCGCGACCCTGGCTTTGGGGGCCAGCCCCTGGCTGGTCTGGATCTGGCTCAAGCGCCGAGTCCCCTCTCATGCCCTCGTGATCTCCCTCCTCTTCGGCTTCTGCCCCATCGTCCTCTTCCAGGCCGGCAGCGTCATGAGCGAGGCGCCCTACCTATTGCTGGTCCTGGCCCTCCTTGCGCTCCTGGAGCGCCCCGGATCCCCCCTGGCTGCCGGGGGGTTGCTTCTGGTCCTCACCCAGGTGCGGCCAGCGGGATTCTCCCTGCTTCCCGCCGCGCTCGCGGGATCCCTCCTCCGGAGGCAGTGGCTGCGAGCGGCCGGCACCATGGCCCTGCCCTGCGCCGGGGCGGCCCTCTGGTGCCTCTGGTCCTGCTCGGTCTCCGGCTCCGTCCAGGAATTAAACGAGCTGCGGCTCTCCTATCAGGGCCGGGACTGGCTGCATCCCCTCCGGGTGGCTCTCGACAACGCCCGCTTCTACCTCTCGAGCTGGGGCTCCTGCTACCTGCCCTGGGGCGCGGCTGCCACGGCGGTTGGGGCCGCCCTCTCGGCCTTGAGCCTGCGGGGAGCTCTCCTGCTCTGGCGCGAAAACCGGGAGGATCCGGCCCTCTGGATGCTGGCAGCAGGGGCCCTCCTGCACGCCCTCTGGGCCTGGCAGTACGAGCGCTACCTGATCCCCCTCCTGCCCTGGCTCCTCTGGAGCGTGGCCCGCGGCCTGGGGAGGGCCGCGGGCCACGCTCCAGAGGAGCCAGGGCAGGAGGGGGATCAGGTAG
>CAYLZQ010000174.1:0-5040 GCA_964388045.1 uncultured Elusimicrobia bacterium
TACACGCGTAAGATCGTCGGCAGCGTCAGATGTGTATAAGAGACAGGGTCCCAGAAGCCCTCGGCGGTCACGCTCAGGGGACGAAAAACCTCGAGGCCGGCCGACAGCTCGCCCGTGTGCCGCGTGTAGGAGGGCGGCTCGTTGAAGACAGGGGGACCCTTGTCGTTTTTGACGGTCCTCCAGAAGGACTCTCCGAAGGCCGCGTAGCCCGGGAAGAGGATGCGCTCCGAGCGGTTGCCGTAATCGTAGTAGCGGTATTTCAGCGTCGTCGCCAGCCGCTGGGCGGGCTTGCTGCTAAGCTGGAAGCTCCCCGCGAGCGTGCGCACCTCGCCATTGAAGCGCGAGGCGGGCAGGATCGAGGGGTCGGTGATGCCGGCCGGCGCTCCGCCCACCCCGGCCATGGCCGAGTTCAGGGTGTAAGGCAGAAGGAGCTCGTTCTGCCTGACCAGGCCTAGCCCCAGGCTTGCCGTCAAGCGGCTGCGGAGGGGCAGCTCCACCGACCCGGAGGCCGTCACGTCATGGGACTGGCTGGAGGGAGGCAAGGACATCCGGCCGCGGATGAAGCGGCCGCGGTTGAAGGCGTTCGAGGTCGGGGCGTCCGCGGCGCTGGTCGCTGTCGCGTCGGTGGTCCGGAAGGGATTGGCCCAGACGAGGGACTCGAGCCTGTCGCGGAACTCCGTGAAGGTGTAGGCGAGATCGGCCGACCAGGCTTTTGTGTAGATTCCTGCGCCTGCGTTGACCGAGGTCGTCCGATAGTCGATCGGCTCGGCAAGCTCCATTCCCGACACGAAGAACAGGTCGGCGGTATGGGCCAAGCCGGCCGCGCCCTGGGGGTAGCGCTCGTAGGTGCCAGCGCCTATCTGGCGCAGGCCCCCGCGCCGCTCGTCGCTCACCCTGACCCAGGTCCTGGCCTCGCGAGTGAGGTTCCAGTCCATCGTCAGGCTCCCCTTCTCGCGGTCCAGCTTGAAGACGGTCGGATCCGCGGCCGACAGGATGTTCCGGATGACGGCCTGCTGGAGGGCGTCCTCCCCGGTCGTGTCCGTCAGTGGATTCGTCCCGCGCTCCCCGCGCGTCTGCTCCACGGCCTGGAGGCTCGTCTGGATCTGGTTGGGAATCCCCAGGCTTGCGGTTCCCGCACCGCTGAGGATGAGGGTCCCCTTGTTGAAGTTGTGGGGGATCCGGTCGAAGGAGGCGCCGATCTTGAACTTTCCATGCCTGCCGCCCTCGACGCGGTAGGATTCGTCGCCACGGGCGGCGTTGCGGGCCTTGAGATCAAGGAAGGTGGGCTTCTCGCCGCCCTGGACGTCGAGTCCAAGCTCGTTGAGGAGGAATCCGTCCCGGAGGTCGCGGTACTCCTCGAACTTCTCCTGGGAGCCATCCACTCTTTTCTTCCAGCCCCCGAAATCGGCGGCGCCGAAGATCGCGGCCTTGCCCAACGCGAGGTCGGTCTCCGCGGCCGCGGCCCCTGTCCCCGGGACGACAAGAGCCGCCAGAAGGCTCAACCCCCTCCAGATTCTTGGCGTTGCGATCATAGACCCTCCTTACCTCTGCAGCACGGCGCCGGACGGATGGTTCGTCCCGTGGATCATCGGGTGGCAGTTCAGGCAGGCCCGGCCGACGGCGTAGACCGAGTTGGGCGCGAAAGTCCCGGACTGATGCCGGCCCTGCATGTGGCACTGCTGGCAGAGGCGAGGGACCCTCGTGACCAGGAGCTTGCCGTTGGAGGAGCCGTGCGGGGCGTGGCAGATGAGGCAGTCCTCCTTGACGGGCCCGTGCTCCCAGAGAAGGGGCGCCTTCTTCTCGGCGTGGCACTCGAAGCACTTGTCGTTGACGGACCTGGCGGCGATGAGCTTCTCGCTCTGGGAGCCGTGGGGGTTGTGGCAGGAGGAGCAGGTCATCCTGCCCTGGCCGTCGCGCGCGGAGGAGTCGCGCAGGGGATGCTTCGAGCGCTTGAGCATGGCGGAGCGCACCTCGCCGTGGCAGGCGAGGCAGACGTCGTTCTGGGCCCCCTTCTTGAGGAGGCGCTCGCTCTCCCCATGCGCCGAGTGGCAGCTCGCGCAGCCGACGCCCTTGGCCTCATGGACGCTGCCCGACCAGAACATCCGTTGCTTCTCGCCGGCATGGCACTCGAGACAGGTCTCCGAGCCCTTGTCCGCCGAAAGCTTCGCCGGGTTCCTGATCGTCCAGAAGTCGGGATTGTTCTTGTCCCCTGCGGCTGCGCCGTGCAGGGAGCCGGGGCCATGGCAGGTCTCGCAGGCCTTCTCGAGCTCGATCCCCTTGGCGTTGGGAAGGGCCTTGGCGTGGATGTTGCTCTTGAAGCCCTCCTTGTCCTGGTGGCAGGAGAGGCAGGCCTGGGCTCCTATGAACTCGGGCTTCTCCCCGGAGGGGGCCTTGGTCTCGGCCAGGAGGCCCTCCTTGGGGGCCTCCTGGGCCAGGCTTCCCAGAAGCCCGGCGCCCAGAAGAAGCGCGGCGCCGAAGCCCGACGCTGAGAATCTCCTTCCCATGGCACCACCTCCCTTCCCGAAGCTCAGAATCGCAACACTGCGGCCAGCGAGGGCTCCCCCGACGGCAGAAGGCTTGGGGAGAAGTCCTGAACCAGGAACCCGCAACAGGGCTGCCAGGAGGCTCTAGTATACGCGGCAAGAAATTCGCAACGCGATTTCTTGCCGCGTACGACCTCAAAAGCCTTTATACGTCCGTGCGCAAAGCGCACGGACGTATACGGAATCTGTGGTTTCACACGGCAAGGAGCTCTGGGGAGTATTCGAAGAAAACCCGTGGCGAACTCCTTGCCGTGTGTACTAGGGCCTGGGCCTGGCGTCCCCTGGGATGCTCCCCCGGCGGGCCTTCCTCTTGTCTTCCTCGGCCCGCCTCCTGGACCGCTCGGCCTGGACCTTCTCGAAAAGGGCCCTGAGCTCCTGGGACTTGGACTCGAAGGCGGCCTTGCCCTGCGCCTTGCGGACCTGGGAGTCGTAGGCCAGGAAGTCCACGATCTCCCTGGCATCGCCCTTGGAGATGGAGGCGCCGGCCTTCACCTTGGTCCGCAGGTGCATGCGCTCCACGTAGCGCTTCCAGTCCTTGCGCGCCACAATCGGGGAGTTGATCGGCCTGGCCAGGGTATGGCACTGGGAGCAGGCCCTGGAAAAGACCGAGTAGCGCTCCCGCTCTTTCTTCGGGTAGCCCGAGACGTCGATCTCGGCCGGCCCGAGATCGTAGTAGAATCTGGCCTTGAGCTGCTCCTCTGTATAGTCCGCGGCCCAGGCCAGGCCTGCCAGGACGGCCAAAGCCCCAAACCTTGTCAGGATCATGGAACCCTCCCTGCCGCGGGGAGGACTCGGGAGCGCAGGATCTCGGACCTCTCCAGCTCCTCCACGCATTCGGCAGCGGCCAGGGCCGAGAGGACCTCGGCCCTCTCCTTCTCAGAGGCCTTCGCGGCCATGCTCTCGCGCACGATCCCCTTGAGGTCGTCGAGGTTGTAGAGGTAGACCCCGGGAAGCCTCCCGCACGCCGGGTCCACGTTCCGCGGCAGGCCCAAGTCTATCAAAAAGAGCGGCCTGCGGCGATTGGCGAGGAGGGGCCTGAGGATGGAGGCCTCCAGGAGGACCTTGGGGCAGGCCGTTGAGAAGACGGCGGCCTCTGCCTCGGAGAGTTTTTGGATCCCCTCCTCGAAGGAGACGGCCCGCCCGCCCAGGGGGCCTGCCACGGCCAGTGCCCGATCGAGAGTCCGGTTGGCCACCCAGATCTCCTTGAAATTCTTGGCTGCCAGGTGCCTGGCCACCGCCTCGGCAGCCTCCCCCGCCCCGAAGACCACCACCCGCCCTGGGACTGACTCTGAGAAGATGCGCTTGGCGAGCAAGGCCGCGGCTCCACCGATGGAGCGTATCCCGTTCTGGATCCCTGTCTGGGAGCGGAGGACCTTGCCCGCGGCCAGGGCCCTCTGGAAGGCCTGGTTCAGGATCCGGCCAGTGGCCTTGGCCTCGAGCGCGGCCTGGTAGGCTTTCCTCACCTGGCCCAGGATCTCGGTCTCCCCCACGATCCAGGAGTCCAGGCCCCCGGCCACCCGGAAAAGGTGCCTGACGGCCTCGGGCCCCTGCTTGAGATAAAGCCCTGGCTCGACCTCTGCCCCGGCCCTGCGGAGGAACCAGGCCCAGACCAGCTCCGCGGATTCCGGTCCCTCCCCCACGGCGTAGACCTCCGTCCTGCTGCAAGTGGAGAGGACAGCAGCCTCCTTGAGGTCTGCGAAGTCCGTCAGATGGGAAAGGACCTCGCCAATCCTGTCCTGGAGCACCGCGGAGCGCTCCCGGCAGGAGACCGGGGCTGTCAAATGGTTGATGCCCACGACAAAAAGGCTCTGGCTCTTCACGACCAACTGTTTTGCAACGAAACAGCCAGGCAAGATAACCTAAAAGAAAAGCTAACGCTTCCCTTTCCCGAGCTCGTTGCGCACGGCGTTGACCGTGCGGCGGGAGACCCTGATCCCACGCTCCTGCCTGAGCCTCTCGGCCAGGGAGGAGTCGGTCACCCTGAGGTTCTCCTCAAGCCAGCGGGAGAGGACCTCGCGCAGGATGCGGCGGCGGCCAGGGAGAAGCTCGATCAAGGGGATCTCCTTGCCCCAGGGAAGAAGAACGGAGCGGCCTGAGAGGGCTCGGCTGACAGTGCTCGGGGCAAGGTCCAGGCGGTGGGCCAGCATCCTGAGGCTGATGGGGCGCTTGGACTCCTCGCTCCTGGAGCCCAGGAACTCGGCCTGGAGCTTGGTCAGGCTCTCCAGGACCCGGAACATGGTGTTCTGGCGCAGGTTCACTGTCTCCAGGCGCTTCAAGAGGTGGGGAAGCTTCCTCAGGTCCTGCCCGCTCAAGCGCCCGCTCCTCTTCCAGTCCTCCAGGAGGTCGTAGCGGATCTGGTAGAGGCCCCTGGCCCAGTAGGGGGAGTAGAACTCAAAGCCCGGCTCCCCCTCCTCCAGGGAGAGGCGTCCCAGGCAGGAGTAGCCGCGCGAGCCCGCCTTGAGGTTGGGCCTGGAGAACTCGGTTTCGGCCCCGATCT